>JAGCJE010000201.1 GCA_017648225.1 Kiritimatiellia bacterium
GTCGAAAGCGTGTCGCCCTCCTTGACAACGATGCGGCGCGAAGCGAAATCGTCACCGAAGAAGTTCTTCATCATCGTAAAAGCCTGGGCGCTCGAGACAATCAGAGCCTCGGGATAGCGCTCGGCGAACTTCGCGATATTCGCGGAGTGATCGGGCTCCATGTGATGGACGACGAGATAGTCGATTTTGGCGCCTTTGGCGGCGTCTTCGATATTCTTAAGCCACTCATCGCCGAAATTCGCGTCGACCGTATCGAGAACGGCCTTCTTTTCATCGTCGATGAGATAGGAGTTATAGGCCATGCCGCGCGGAACGACGTACTGACCTTCAAAAAGGTCAACCTCGTGATCGTTTACGCCGACATACCTGATATCGTCTCTAATTTTCATTTAATTCTTACGCCTTTCCCTGAGATTTTCTTTTTTCTAAATTGGCTTGAACGACGTCCGTCACGAAAGGAGCCGTATCGCCGCCGTAGCTGGCGATTTCGCGGACGGTGGACGCCGTTACATACGCGAGATTCTCGCTCGGCATCATGAAGAGAGTTTCAATTTCCGGAGCCATGCGCCTGTTGATGAGCGCCATCTGAAACTCGTATTCAAAATCGCTGTAGACTCTCACGCCGCGCAGCACGACGCGCGCCCCCTCGCGACGGCAGAAATCAACGAGAAGAGTGTCGAGAATCTTAACTTCAACATTGTCCAAACCGGCCTTTTCGGCGTCTTCGCGGATCATTTCAAGCCGCTCTTCACCAGAAAACATAGCCTTGTCCTTCGTGCTCGTGGCCGCAACGGCGACAATGAGCTTGTCGTAGAGTTTGGCCCCACGTACGATAAGATCGAAGTGACCCTTCGTCATAGGGTCAAATGTGCCGGGATATACTGCTATTTTTTCTGCCATAATTGTTTAATATTATACCAAAAAAAGAATGGCGCGTGGAAAACTCCGGACAAAACAAACGCGGCGACCCTATGAAGATCGCCGCGCATTTCCGCTCTTGATAAAAATTTAGAAAGATGCGGTAAGAGAAAGGCCTCCGACAAAGTTCCAGGTCTTATCTTCATGTGCGCCCCATTCGCCGTTGTAGGCGGCGGCAGCTTCGCGCATATCATCGTCGAAGAGATAGTCGTAATAGGCCACATACGCACCAAGCTTAAGCCAATCGTTGATTTCGTATTCGAGTTCAAGTTTGACGGACGTATCCATCAGTCCGCCGTGATCAAAGCCCTCAACCTTTTCAAGTTCGGAGAAATAGCCCTTTGTTCTGAGGGAGTTGCCGAAGCCCTGGGCGATCGAGGGTGTGACCGAAAGGCCTTCAACGCATTCGATTTCAAAGGTATGGGCGAGCGCCAGATTCACGTATGTACCTTCATCGGCCATGATATCGCGCTCGACATAAAGCGTAGGTTCAACCCAATGTCCTTCAAGAGTAGCCTCAAGATACAAATACTGGGTATCCCATACTTCACCGATGCTGCGCGGCGTGTACCAGTACTGATAGCCGAAATCAATACCGAGAGTGCCGATCTTTTCGCCGAGTTCAAACTCGTGAGCCAACCCGATCGAAGGATAAAGCGCGGAATACTTGCCTGCGCGGTTACCGTAACCGCCGCGCTTGCCGCTGCCCTTCGTCAGATCGAAAATCGCTTCAGCGCTCAAATACACCCAATCGCCGAACGTAGCCGTGGCGCACGGGCGGACAATGGGATCCTTACCGTCGACGACACCGTAGAATACATATCTGGAATCGAAATTAAGCGCCACTTCCGTTGAAAGGATAGGCGTCTCGTCAAAGGACACTCCGTCACCCGGCGCCCAGGCGAAACCGCCCTCTTCGGTCTCCGAAGCGAAAACCCCACCAGCAATAACGGCGAAAAGCGCCGCACCGATCATTTTTTTAGCGTTCACTTTTTTCTCCTTGTTTGAAGTTTGGCCGTGTATTATATATTGAGCAAAGCCACATGTCAATA
>JAGCJE010000202.1 GCA_017648225.1 Kiritimatiellia bacterium
GCGCCGTCGGCGGCGAGACGCTTGGCGATCGCCGCTCCGATTCCGCGGGCGGCGCCCGTTACGATGGCGACCATTCCTTCAAGATTTTTCATCCTTCTCTCCTTATTTAAGTGAAAACGAAAGTATTGTATCAAATCACCGCCCCACACGCAAACGAACCGCTGCCGAAACTTCCCGTCGATTGAAATACTGCAGACCAAACTGACTACCTTTCGTCATATGATGACGCCTGTCATAATCGCAGCGGATTTCACCGCAACCGTGCTCACCTTTTAATATGGTCAACATAGCGCTACGTGGGCTTAACGGAGGCTCTTCTCGATCTCGACCCGCTCCGGAGTTGTAACGCCTTTATAAACAAGACAAGTAAAAACACTTACTCCGGGGAAGCCACAACAACGCCACTGGCTGCATACAACGACTCTCATACGGCTACAATCCTTCGCGAGTCTCACTCGAAGACCTCCGCTTAATCCCCCTTCGCTTCACTTGAGGTTTAAATGGACGATTTACTTTTGTGCTTCGCTTAGGCGTACTGGCCTTCCTCGTCTTGCTTACGTCTTACACCGTCTTTCTGCGAACCGCGCTCGCACGCCTCATTCAGCTCGACGCGCGCTACTCCCGTCCCGCTTCCACATACCTATTTCGCAGTCTATTTACTTCCATACGCCAATCTTGGCAGTATTTGTTTAGCCAACTAAAAAGAAAACAGACCTCCCAGCTCAATCCAGATTACGCAATCCGCAGAACATATCTTTCCTAAAGTGAACAACTACTTCATTTCTACGACAACCTTAAAGAAATTATAATTAGCCTCATCTCCATTAACCTTAGACCATTGAGCATCCGGAAGCTTGGTTTTGCCATAAATCGTATATTGCCTAAGCGATGCTTGATCTTCTGGTAATTCTGGTGTCCAACTGACCATAGGCTTACCATCTACAATCGTAACCGAAGCCATAAACTTGTCATTAAGGTCAATCGGATTTGTTCCTGCAACATAATCCTGCCATACTAACATCGCATTACCGGCACCATCTACCTTACCTGTAGGCTTCATAAGAGCTTTGCCGAAATCACTACCGAATTTAGCCTCAAAGCCCTCATAATTCTCCTTCCATTCAGTCGGGACACATACCGCACCACCACTCGTAATCTCTGTTATCACATTAACATACCCAGTATCTTCTCCGACTGGAATTGCTATTTCGGGCTGAACGCTATTTAACACATAATGTACAACAACATTCGTAACAGTCAACGTATATGCATTTTCTAAAGGATTCGAGCCGCTATTATCAGGAACGACAGGATTTTGACCTGATCCCGGTTGTGCTTCAGGAACATAACTTACAATTTGCCTATCTTGCCAAGTCGAAGGTATTCCCTCTGATATTCCGCCATTCCAACCAATAGAACCTTCAGACACAGAGAATACCAAACGCCGCGGAGTTCCATAAAAGGATTTTTCCCAGAGAAGATCCGGCGCATCACCTGCAAATACAACTGACTTCAATGATCCTGCCATATAAAATCCTCCATCAATCCATGACAATGTCGATGGCAACTTCACATATTCTACTGATAAGCATGAATCAAATGTACCCTCCAATCCAACCATTCCTTCGGCAATTTCGACATCCCTTAACGAAACGCAGTCATAAAAACCATAATTGAAAACAATCTTGCCACGACCATTCTCCAAATCCTCGCTTTGTCCTGTAATTTTCAACTTTTCTATATCTCGATACGATGGAAAAATCGTAAGGCCATATTCCTGCAACAAATAATTGGATATCGTCAAATCTTTAATCGACGAACATCCCGCAAAAGCACATCCATCTATCCAACTTACAGTTGAAGGTAAAACAAACCTATTTAGCGCGACACAATTTTCAAATAAAGCATAACCGGCATAACAAGAATCTCCTCCTAAGACAGAACTATTATGCGATTTTGTAGGCACAGAATCACACCAAGACCCCCATCCCAATCTTTTAACTCCTTCATTTATCAAGACGTTCGTCAACGACGTACAATTATAAAAAAGACCATCCAACAAATCTTCTAAAGTTCCAGGTATTTCAATATCTTTCAGTAAAGAGCATTCAGCAAAAACACCAAATCCCATATATGACAACTCGTTCGGCAAAAATATATCAGCCAAAGAAGTGCATTTATAAAACGCTTGATGTCCAATGCTCTTAAGAGCAGCCGACAACGTTATATTTTTCAATGAAGTACAACATGCAAAGGTTCGATCCCCAATATTAGTAACTGTGTTTGGAATAACAAGACTATTTAACAACAAACAACCCTCAAACACACCTGTCGGCGAGACTTCTCCACACAACACCTGACTTCCATCACTTGAGGACATATTAGCCCCACCTAAATCTCCAAGTGTAGAACCATCCTCAAGTATAGTGCTCCCATTCGAAGGTATGCTTTCATAAAATTTAGAACACATTCCTATACTCTTAACACCTTCATTTATTTTAACATCTTTTAAAGATGTGCACCCCATAAACGCTCTTTCTCCAATAGATTCTACTGATCCAGGTATTTCAATACGCTCCAATGATTCACAACCACAAAACGCATCACGCCCAATACTCTTAATACCTTCTGGGATTGTTACGCTAATGAGATCACTGCAATCCTGAAACATTGAACTGCCAATCCTATCAACACCATCTATTATTATGCTCGTAAGACCGCTGCAACTCAAAAACACCCTGTCTGCAATCCCCCTAACTCCTATGAGATTTATATTACCGGAACACGAGCTATTACATCCAACAACCCAACCATCTACCAGTCTCGCGCCCGAAATTGTTGTTGTATCATATAATTTCGAATTACAATCATCAAACGCGCCAGTCCCAATACTTGTGATACTGTCAGGAATCGTTACACCTGCAAGTGAGCTGCACCCTGAAAACGCTTTATCGGCAATATTAGTAGCACCATCAGCGATAACAATATTCGTAACAAAAGCATATGCCTCAGGAAGATATATACTAAGGTTCGTATTGCAAATACACTGGGGAACGACAATATCTTTTAGCGACGTACAATTACCAAATGCGTAATTCTGAATATTAGTCACGGTTGATGGAATTTTTACACTCTGCAGAGAAAAACATCCCTGAAAAACAGGAGATAATCCCCACCACAAAGAAGAACCACCTAAAGAACCACCTGAGGTCTGAATAAAAAAGTCCTTACTAATCCCCAAAACTTCAAGTCCTTCATTCAATACAATCTCTTTTAAGGATTCACAATAAGCAAAAGCACCGCCTGATATAACCTTGACAGATTCTGGCACTTCTATCCGTTCTATAAGCCTACACCCATTAAAAGCATTATCACCTATATTCGTTACACTATTAGGAATCACAACACTTTCAAGATGCACAAACCCATTGAAAGCATCATTCCCAATATTTTCCACCCCATCAGGTATTGCCAAATTCACAACACGTTCGCCATTTAAATAAAGATTCAATATTGAGCTTGACGCCATTGAATCTCGCGAGATACTGCACCAGCTTGCAATATCGTCAATATATACACCCAACAGCGGATTACACCCATTAAACGCAGAATAACCGATATACGTGATACTATTAGGAATCGTTACACTCATAAGCGAACTACAACCATAAAACGCTTCACTCCCAATACTCGTAACGCCATCCGGTATAGTGATACTCTCAATCGAGCTACAACCATAAAACGCTCGACTCCCAATACTCGTAACTGGATAACCACCAAGCGACGAAGGAATTGTAATTGTCCCAGTTGTTGTACTCGGAACAGCTAGCGACCCCCCACCTAGTGATGCTGTACCGCCAAGAGTAAGTGAATATCTCCAAGCAATACCATTCACCGTTTCAGTTTCTGCCTGCACACAGAATGCTACGAACAGAACAGCACAGATAACCATAAATTTCTTGAGCATTTTCATCTCTTTCTCCCGCGTCAATTGTTTAACACTGCCGCGTCGGCGAGAAAAGAAAACGCGGCGTGCCTTAAATTCATGTTATACGTGAGGCACGACCAAGCACCCTGAATAAAACAAAAACAGAAGACACGCCACGTAGAATACAATTCGTGGCGCATCTCACATATCAAGCTTTATTCATTGAAGATTTGGTCGTTTTCACGTAAAGCAAAATACGCAAGTTGCGTACGTTGCCAAGGTCCCTGTTAGGATTTCCCGGCTCCTTCTTCGCCGCGCATTATGCCGCGGCTGCAAAAGGTTTTGCCTATCGGCTGTTTAAATGCAAGTCTCAAGCGCAAATCAAACAATGGAATTTCTACCCTTCCTTTGTTCGACTTCGACTATATACTTCGACTTAACAACTATCCAGGCCATTGGCGGATTCGCAGCAAGCCAAACCCGCCTCTATAAAAGATCATTCGTCGCTTTCACGATATAGCCGCCAAGTACTTGCCTACCCAACGTCTTAATCAGTTCTTATTATACCATATTTATGCAAACCAAAGCGAAACTTCATAAAGCCATATTCACCCGATTCATAATTTTTTACACACTCCCTTTTATTGCAGAAGATATGGACAAACATACTGAAAAGCGATTAAAAATTCGTAGCCCGTAAAGCGGAACGTTAGTGGAGCTATCTAAAACCAATCGGTGTTTCTAAAATCCAAGCGCAAAACAAAGACCTCGCTGACTTTGGTGCGAAGGCCGGGAAGTGGCACGAGTGAGGAGAGAGGTTTTGTAAGCGTACGAGAGTCGCTCGTACGAAACCAGTTGCGATGTTGTGGCATCCCCGGAGTAAGCGCAACTACTTGTCTTGATTGTAAAGCATAAAACCGAACGACGAGATCGAGTGACAGCTTCCCGACCATAGCACCTTATTGCCCAATTCCATGTCCGCATTTATACATAGCAAGCAAGTACGCCGCAAAATGCAAATGCGATCATTCGATATAAGATCGAGGCAAAATGGCAACTGCAAAGCTGAGGATATTTTAAACCGCCGTTACTTCGCAATGCGCACGCGAGGGTCCAGAAAGGCGTACAGAACGTCCGTGACGAGATTCACTACCTGATAAACAAGAGCGCCGAGGACGACGACCGCTCGGACAACCGCCAGATCCGCGGAATGGATCGCGTTTATCGAAACGGAGCCGAGACCGGGAATCCCGAAAAAACTTTCCAGCAGAAGCGAGCCTGTGAAAAGATACGGAATCGAAAGCGAAATGTACGTCACGATCGGGATGAGCGCGTTGCGCAGAACATGACGCGCCATCACCGTAAACCGGTTAAGCCCCTTTGAACGCGCCGTCAAGACATAAGGCTTGTAGATTTCGTCCAGTATCGCAGTACGGTAGAATCTGACATCCATGCCGAGAGAACTTAAAACTCCGATCATAACCGGCAGAATCATATATTCCACCGACCCGTACCCCCATATCGGAAACCATTCCGCCTTGAACGCGAGAAAGAACTGCCCCAAAAGCACCCATACCACGTAGTTTACGCTCATCAGGACCGCTGAGACAAAAAGTATTATCTTATCCGGCGCCCGCCCCCTGTAGGCGGCCGACAAGGTCGCGAAGAAAAGCGCGAGTACCGATCCGAAGATCAATATCGGCACTGTAAGCGATAGTGACGGTCCGACGCCTCGCTTGAGAATATCCTTGACGGGCTCGTTCATCTTAGCGGAATAACCCAGATCTCCGGTCGCGACGTTTTTCATGAAAGCGAAAAACTGGCTGTCGAAAAAATCATCCTCGCCGATGATGAGCGGCTTATCGTAACCATATTGACGATTGAACGCCCTTATGCTCTCCTCGCTGGCTCCTTTACCCAGAATCGTCAGTGCGGGAGAATCTCCGATGACGACGTTGAACAGAAGAAACGTTATCAGGAGGATCCCCAACGTCGTGGGGATCGCCTCCAATATGCGCCGCAGAACGTATTTAAACATCTCCCGGTTCTTTATAACGCGATCGCATCGGCGAGAGCTTTCGCCACGCCGGCGCTGTCGCACCTGTCGAGACGCTCAAGTATTTTGGCCCAGCGGTAAGCGCCTGAGCCTGCGACGTCGAAAGGACGGTTGACGAACAGGCAGTCGAATGCGCGACGGCGCGAACGATACTTCGCCTGGACGGAGGCGAGAGTCTTCTCAAACTGCGAAACGTATGCGGATGTGAACGCCGCGGGATCAGACACGAATGAAAGGCGCCGACGAACGACGTTCGCATAAGGCGCGACCGACTCCTCGAAAGAATGCTGATAGTTAACAAAGCTTCCCGTATGTTCCGTGACCACGAGCCGCGAGGGTATTCCGCTTGAATCAAACTGAAGAACCTCGTAATTCTTATCGAAGAGATTTTCCTTCGTTTCGGTCGAGCGGCGTCCGACGATCATATCCACGGCCGCGGCCTCGCCCATCAGCTGAGCGAACCTGAGCGCAAAGACGGGATTGCGGAATTTCGCGGCGGGGATTTTGTCAGAGGCCGTGCCCGGTATGTACGAACGCGCGAAATACGCCGTTCGGACAAGAGTTCCGCGATACTGGTTATTACCGTTATACGGCTCGGTAAACTGCCCGAAGCCAACGTGCGTCGGCAGCTTCATGCCAAGCTGCCGGCACATGAGACGGCGGTCAAGAATGTAATCGGAATAATCGTTCGACTCTATCATCGCATGGAGAAGATCCTTGCCCTCGTCGAGATGTTCGGCGATGCCCCACTTCTGGAAGCGGAACATGTATATGTGGGCGGCAGGAAGCCCTACCTCCTTGCACTGCATGATATAGACATGACCGCGCCTCGATCCTGCGATCGGATCGCGGGCGAGCGACGAGACGATGCGCCCGACGTTCACGTAATCAATCTCGCTGAAAACGCGCGAAAGATTCAGGATGATGTTTCGGGCGCGGGGATCGCATATCTGGGCAAGCTCCGGATCGCGGGTGCGGTCGAACTCCTCCCAAAGCGGATCGAAAATGATTTCGCCGTCCTCGACGCGCGCGCCGGGCAGCCATTCTATCTGCCTGTAGAACTCGGGCGATATCCCCTGTATCAGATCGCCGTCCCTTACGATCGTATCGTTGGGGCCCTGCGTCAGCACCTGGCACATCGTATTGCGCCACTCAACGTTCTCTACGGTCTCCTCGCGCAGTTCCGCGGGAAGCGACGCTCTCCATTCCATGTCGATTCTGCGGATTTCGGCTCTGAGCTCCTCCGCCGACATTGCCTCGGGGTCGAGCGCCTTGATGCTCTGTTTTATTTCAATCGGCGTCGTGACGGGAAAAAGATCCAACTCGGGACAGCCCATGCGATTGCGCCGCGAAAGCATCGTCTGGATCTCTTTGATGTTCTCCTTCAGTTTCCCGTCGGAAATCTGAATCAGCGGCGTCGAGGCGCCGACCGTAATGTAACGCGTTCCGGTCGCGCTGTTGTAATAGTATATCGGCTCGCCGAGAATCGCAACCTTCGAACGCTCGACAAGACGCCCCATATCTTCGGGAGAAATGGGCGAGCGCGACATTCGCCAGTTCTCACCGCGCGCGCGAAGCGCGTTGCGGACCTTGGCGGAATGGGTGTTGAGAAAGCGGATCTTACGCTTGGAAACGAGGGTCTGAAGCGCCTCGTCCGCCAGAAACGCGAGATCGACGCGGTCGGGATCCGGACGGATAAGAACGGCATCCTCGGTAAAAATCAAATCTACCGAAAGAGCAAGCTCCTCATCCTCCTCGGCAACCGTAAGCGGCGCAAGACCTGCCGCCTTACGATCAGCGTTAATCGCGTCTATCCACATCATGCGCTGCATGGCGTGGACACCCTTGCGGGTCACGAGTCCCGGGGTTTTGAGAAACAGCGTACCGATGCGCGAAAGAAGCTTTCCTTCCGCATCCCTGGCAAAAATCGGCTCTCCAAGTAATTTCATAGTTTCCATATTATAACACAACTTGATAATACCCGCTTGAATAATCTATCCAGGGAAGAGCCGGCTTAAAATCTGCTCAGCCGGTGTCATCGCCTTTTTACCGTTATTGCACTCTTTGCAGCAGGGAACGCAGTTTGAGCGCACGGACTTTCCGCCGCGCGCAACGGGAACGACATGATCCATCGTCAGATTTTCAGCTCCAACCGTCCTGCCGCAGTAATGACATACGCCCTTTTGGAGCTGCGCGCGCCACCAGTCCGTCTTGCGCAGTTCGCGAGCCTTCTCGCGTTCACGCTTTGAATGCACGGGATCTGCGGAAAATTCCACCCAGTCATCCATCACACATGGTCCTTTCCTATGAATTCACATGGCGCTTTTGCGGCAAGAAGCCCTTGAATGAACTTTATCCCGTACACCACGTGAGAAGTGAAAACCGCAGCCATCGTTAAAAGCCATGTCAAAAGATTGCGCGAAACCGTCGTCAACGCCAAAATAAAAAGATAAAAAGCCAACGGCGCAAGCATGACTGAAATAACCCAAGTCGTAACATTCAACCAGGGAACAAATGGCACGACTGCCGCGAAAACGCCGAGCGCTACGAGATACGCGACAAAAAGACTCGGAATAAAATACGAAAGCCTCAGCGAATTGGACGGATAACGTTTGACGAAATATCCACGATGAAACGCATAACGCCCGAGCTGGCGAAGATGGGGCCCGAAAAGTTTCCGACGGTGATGATTGACTACAACCCACGGGTCGTACACTATGCGTTTGCCGGAATCGATTATGTCTTTACAGAGCAAAGTATCTTCGCCAGGCCAGAAATCGGTGCGGTAACCGTTGATTTTCCGCAGAAGATCCGTGCGGACAAAGAGATTGCAGCTCGGATAATCGTCTACATCGCGCCTGACGCCGCCCGCTTTGTAGCGGTAACGGTAATTGCCCGAAAGAAGAATATTGTCGTATGCGCGACCTCCGACTCTGGCGAGATACGGATCGTTTACCGGCGTTACACCAGGGCCGCCTACGGCTCCTATGGTCTCGTCGGCGAAATACTTTATAGCGTATTCAAGCCAATGCGCGTCGGGATAGGCGTCATCGTCGCTGAACGCGACGACGGCTCCCTTCGCTTCTTTTATTCCGATATTGCGCTTCTCCGCGGGACGTACCCTGCCCGTGGGAATAATCTTAAGATCAAGCGCTCTGACGCCGAGATCGAGTTCGCCGTCCGGCAGCACAATAACCTCGAAATCGCGGTAAGTCTGCCTCTCAAGCGCGGCGATACACTCATCAAGAACGCCGCTGCCCTGCGGACAGGCGATTACGACGGATACAAAAGGTTTTTCCTTCAATTGCGGAGGAACTTCGGCCTTAGCGTAATACTTAAGGACCTTGAGCCTGTAGAAGACCGCAAGGGAGTCGAGCGCCATAACCTTCACGGTATTCGCGCTCAACGCGCCGAATTTATTTCCGAATCTGATAATTACGGGAGCTTCAACGATTTTAGCGCCGCGCTGATGCGCGATCGACAGAAGTTCGAGATCGAACGCGTATGCCTTTACGAGCATTCGCGAAAGCGCCTCTCCAAGCACCTTGCGCTTAAAGAGCTTCATGCCCGTCTGAGTGTCGGTGATAGGAAGACCGATGAAAATCCGGACAATCGTGAAATACACCCAGCTAACCAGACGCCTGTGCCACGGATACTGAACCCGGGAATTTTTATGACGTTTCGAACCGACCACGACATCGGCGTTTCGAGAAGCCATAGCGTCAAAAAACCATGGCGTCTGTTCGGGAAGAATATCGAGATCTCCGTCCAGCAGCATTACAAGATCACCCGTCGACGCTTCAAAGCCTGCACGCAACGCGGCCCCTTTGCCGCCGTTCACTGGACAGATGACAGGCTTGACAACGACATCGCCGAACTTTTCGGAGGCGAGTTCCGCGAGCGCTCCCGCCGTCCCGTCGGAAGAGCCGTCGTCGACGGGAAGAATTTCGGCCCTGATTCCGTTCGCCGCAAAAAGTTCCGCGGTCATTCTGACGTTTGACGCAACCTTGTCGACAAGATTGTATACGGGCATAACGACAGAAAGCCGGCCGCTGCCGACCGTCTCTTTAACTATTTTCCACGAAACCTTCCCGTCATTCATCGTATCATCATTATTTTATCAAATTTGAGCAAAAACATTAAGGGTAAACGCCAATAAAAAAAGGTCCGCGTAAAACGCAGACCTTTTACGGAATCTAAGTAATTGAAATTACTTGATTTCGATCTCAGCGCCAGCCTTCTTAAGCTGCTCGGCGATCTTCTCAGCCTCGTCCTTGGCGATGGCTTCCTTGACCTTCTTGGGAGCGCCGTCGACCATGTCCTTGGCGTCCTTGAGGCCGAGACCCGTGATAGCGCGGATTTCCTTGATGACCGCGATCTTGTTGGCACCGGCGGACTTGAGGATAACGTCGAACTCGGTCTTCTCTTCAGCGGCGGCAGCACCGGCGCCAGGAGCGGCAACGGCAACGGCAGCGGCGGCGGAAACGCCCCAAGCTTCCTCGAGAGCCTTGACGAGTTCGTTGATTTCGAGAACGGTCTTACCGGACAGTTCCTGGATGATTTCTTCGTTTGTCATTTTCTTTTTTCCTTTTTAGTTCAACCTTCAGCGTGTTTCATCTGAAGGAAATTTGTTTACTCTGCCGCGGGAGCCTCTGCCGCGGGAGCGGCTTCCTCGGCGGCGGGAGCGGCCTCGCCGCCCTTCTTCGCCTTCTCGGAGAGAACGCGAGCGAGACGCGTCGCGGGCTCCTTGAAGAGCATAAGAAGCGTAGCTCTGAGCTCGTTCTTGCCTGGAACCTTGGAGAGAGCCTCGACCATAGCGGCGTCGACGATCTTGCTGTCGTAATCAGCGCCCTTGACGCTGGCCTTGCCGGCAGAATCCTTGACGAAAGCCATGATGGCCTTGGCGACGGCGGTGGGTTCACCCTTGCCGATGACTACGGCCGTAGGTCCGGCGAGCATCGCGTTGACGTCGTCCGACCAGCCCTTCTCCTTCGCGACCTTCGCGAGGTAAGAGTTCTTGACGACGAGAAGACGGCTCTCGACCTTGCGGAGTTCAGCGCGGAGCTTGGAAAGCTGAGCGACCGTGACACCGCCGTAGTTGACGATGAAGCAGTAGTCGGAATCCTTTACGCGGGCGACGACTTCGTCCAAAATCGCAATCTTTTCAATTCTCATTTCAAATACCTCCTAAGCTTATTCGGCATCCGTCGCGGCGATCACGGGAACGCCGACACCCATCGTGGAGGAAATGCTCATGGACTTGATGAACGTACCCTTTACGTTAGCGGGCTTGGCGGCCTGAACGGCAGCGACTACAGCCTTGATGTTGCTAACGAGAGCGGCGTCCTCGAAGCTGCGCTTACCGGCGATAACAGCGAGGTTGCCGGTCTTGTCCATACGGAAATCGACCTTGCCGCCCTTGGCTTCCTTAACGGCCGTGGCGGTATCGTCGGTAACGGTACCGGTCTTGGGGTTGGGCATGAGGCCGCGGGGACCGAGAACGCGGGCGCACTTACGGACTTCCTTCATCGCTTCAACGGTAGCGATGGCGACGTCGAAATCGCACCAGCCTTCCTTGGTGACCTTCTCGATCAAATCGGCCATGCCGACATAATCGGCACCAGCCTGACGGGCTGCTTCAGCCGCATCACCACCGGCGAACACGGCGATCTTTACGGTCTTGCCGGAACCGTTGGGGAGCTTGACCGTACCGCGAACGGCGGTATCGCCCTTCGTGAGATCCTTGCCAAGGTGGAAATAAACGTCGACCGTCTCGTCAAACTTTGCGCCGGCGTTGGCCTTGACGAACTTAACGGCCTCCTCGATGGAAACAGCCTTCTGGGGCGCCTTCTTAAGAGCGGCGCGATACTTCTTACCGTGCTTCATTCAACCACCTCGATTCCCATGTTGCGGGCCGTGCCGACAATCATCTTGTAGGCCTGCTCCGGATCCTCGGTATTGAGGTCAGCCTTCTTCATCTCAACGATCTTGAGAACCTGTTCCTTGGTGACCTTACCGACCTTGTTCTTGTTGGGAACGCCGCTACCCTTTGCAAGACCGGCTTCCTTCTTGAGAAGAACCGACGCGGGCGGTGACTTGAACTGCAGCGAGAAGCTACGGTCCTGATAAACGGTAATGATTACGGGGATTACGAGACCAGCATCCTTGGCAGTCTTCGCATTGAACTCCTTGCAGAACTGCATGATGTTGACACCAGCAGAACCCAAGGCGGGACCGACGGGCGGTGCGGGATTCGCAGCGCCGGCCGGGATCTGGAGTTTAAC
>JAGCJE010000033.1 GCA_017648225.1 Kiritimatiellia bacterium
ACAAACCTTGACCACGTTGAAATTTACGAAGTCATCCGCCGACCTGGCAATTTCGACATTGCCCGCCCACGAGACCGACCCGCCGTCATAAGGCTTGCCGTGCTGATTATGGCAAACGATTCTCCCGCTGTTCTCCGGGCAGACATCCATCAACGCTTCGGCTTCCCTGTATGCCGCAGGCGCGCACCCTTGCTTGAACGTGAAGATATAGTCCCAATTGTACTGCTCGCAAATCCTTATGACCGGAGAACAGGCATATAGGGCATCGCCTACAATGCAGATACCGAGCCGCGGAAACGCATCCTTGATCCTTTTTGCAAGACGGATGAACCCTTTGTATTCGCAGTCCTGCTTCTCCTCGTCCGTGCTGTATGCCCGTATCGGTTCCGACATCACGGAAATCGCCCACCCCCAAGGCGTTATTATTTTCGCTTCGAGGACGAATCTCAGATTTCTCCTGCCGCCCCATTTGCAGGCTCGGATCTTCTCGTGCTTAGAGCCATCCAGGGCGATAACGATGGTTCCCCGCAACTTAGCGAAGTCGAAATACTTGCCTTTGATCAAATAGCGCGTCTGGTCAACAAGCGCTTTCTCAAGCGCAGGCGTACACCCGCGCTTGAGATAATTGCAGCAGCTTTCGGAACAGGGCGTGGTGAATTCGGAGTCACGCACCCACCAGTCCTGCCCCGCCAGCTTCAGGACACTCAATGCGTAGCGTTCGTCATTTCTGCGCACATCCATCTGATTTCTCGATCCGCAACGCAGAAAAGCGCCGAGAAGAACAGTCCAAACGAACGTATTCCCTTCGTAAAGAATCTTGTCAGCCGAGCGATTCTTACGAATGGTTCCGAACGTTGGATTGAACAATTCCCGGTAGCCTGAAAGAAAGGAGACTACTTCTTCGAAGACTTCTTCGCCTTCAGGGTTTTCCTTCGGCCTTTGACCGGGACGGTCGCGGTCGAGGATGCGGATCCCCTCGGCGAATCTTTCATGCGCACGCGCATCTGCTCTCTGTAAACATCGCTCATTTCCTTGAGAATCGACTTCACTGCCCGCCAGTTCGCACTGAGCCGTTCCACCTCCTGCAGATGACGTTGCGGAACATACAAGCAACGCGTCTTGCCGTCCACCTTGTCGGTGAACGTCGTCCGTCTCGATTCCCCAACGGTCATATTCGTGACCGTTCCTTCGAGTATCCCTTCCCTGAAAACAAGCGTCCTCAGGCGCGACGCGAGAGCCGAAAGCTCCGCCTTTTGTGTCTTTTTTAATTTCATAGTAGGTAATTATACCTACTTTCTGCGCAAAAATCAAGCGTTTTCTTCAAAAAAGTTAAAAATATTTTTAAGGGTGCGTAGGGTAGTTAGCCTTACACACCCTACTATAGGCATCCTAACCAACCATCCCTATCGCGAAAAATTATAGTTTTGGAATCTCTGAAATAACACCCGCGCCTTTATCTCAGTTCACCGAGAGGCGGATTTCGTCGGAATTGCCGCGAAGACGCGGAG
>JAGCJE010000203.1 GCA_017648225.1 Kiritimatiellia bacterium
CCATGCTGGAGATTCTGAAAGTAAACGCACGTCCCCTCCCCGGGGAGGGTAGAGGGAGAAATCTTGTACTCTTCTGTTATAGCTAATCTTTATGGGTAGTAAACGAACGTAATTTATTCGTTTACTTTTGGAAATCACAGTAATGTTCCTTGAGTCTGTTTTGTGCTTGAAATTATTCCGATAATATGAGAAAATACCTATTGTATACTGAGAATAGGTCTCGGTTCATTTATATATTATATTAAAGGAGTTAAATTAAAATGAAGAAATTTAGCTTGGCTGTTTTGGCGTGTGTCGCCGCGTGCGGCGCTTTTGCTCAGACGTTTTCTAAAACCGATGACGATATTGTTCATTATAACTGGCCCGTTTCGCTTTCGATCGCGTATCCTTTGCAGATTCCCGACTGTACATATAACATTAACGGACTTGCTCTCGACGTCATTTACGGCGAGCGTCATGACATGAACGGTCTTGACCTCGGTCTTGTAAGTTTAAATACGGGCAATGTCAAGGCTCTTCAGATCAAAGGCCTTGCATCCTGCACCGATTTCAGCGTATACGGATGCCAGATTTCTGGTCTTGCCAATGTGGTTTTGGGTAATGCCTACGGTCTTCAGCTTTCCTCCCTGGTCAACTACAACCGCGGCGAGGCTGTCGGAGCTCAAATCGCCGCAGTGAACAGCAACGGCGCGTTTTACGGTTTTCAGGCAGGTGCTTTTAACTATAACAAGGGTGCCTGCAGAGCGATTCAGTTCGGTCTTGTGAACGCCGACGTCAATGATTATCGCGGCTGGTCGCTCGGCGCCTTGAACTATGCTGTGCGTTATCGCGGCGTTCAGATTGGCGCCATCAACGCGATTGCCGAGACTGGCCGTGCGGTTCAGATCGGTGCTATCAACTCCGCTTCTAACTTCTCTGGCGTTCAGTTCGGACTTTTCAATATAATTGAGAACGGCGCGCTTCCGATCATGGTCGTGCTCAACGCTTCGTTCTAATTAAACGTTACAGGAGATTTTACCGATGTCTGATTGTTGCATTTTTGCGGGCCAGGGAGCGCAGGTTCCCGGAATGGGGCGCGATTTCGCCGAGGCCGACGCCGAGACGATGAAGCTCTTCGATACTGCGAACGCGGTTCTCGGATTCGATCTTAAGAAGGTCTGCTTTGAAGGTCCGGCCGAAGAGTTGACGAAGTCCAACATCTGCCAGCCCGCGATTTTCGTAACTTCCTACGCCGCCTATCTCGCTCTTCAGAAGAGGAAGTCCGTTCCGTTCGCCTGCGCCGCGGGTCTTTCGCTCGGCGAATGGGGCGCTCTTTGCGCCGCCGGCGTTCTTGATTTCGATTCGACTCTCAAGGTTCTCGAGGCGCGCGGACGCTTTATGCAGGAGGCGTGCGAGCTTGAACCGTCGGGGATGATCGCCATCGTCGGCGCCTCGCCCGATCAGCTCGCCGCGCTTTGCGAAAAGAGCGGCTGCACGGTCGCAAACATCAACTCTTCCGCTCAGCAGGTTCTTTCGGGCTCGAAGGAGGCGATCGCCTCGGCGGCCGTCGTCGCCAAGGAACTTGGTATCAAGCGCGCGCTTCCGCTCGCCACCGCCGGAGCTTTCCATTCGCGCTTTATGGCTCCCGCGCGTGAGAAGCTCGCCCCCGTTCTCGACGGAATCGAGTTCAAGGCTCCCAGATTCCCCGTCCTGTCCAACATCACGGGTAAGCCTCACTCTTCTGATCCCGGCGAAATCCGCGCGATGATGCTCGAGCAGGTTACGGGTACGACGAACTGGGCGGCAGACGTTGAAACCGCGAAGTCCCTCGGTTGCGACCGCTTTGTCGAATTCGGTCCCGGTAAGGTTCTTTCGGGTCTCATCAAGAAAATCGATCCCGCATTGACGACGCTTAACGTTGCCGACATAGCTTCGCTGGACGCCACGGTCGCGGCGCTTTGAAATAAGTTAAAATAAAAAAGGAAACGGAGAAATAAAATGACAGCAGGTCCTTGGCAGATTCTTATTTGCATTATCATCATACTTGTTCTTTTCGGCGGAAAGAAGATTCCTGAACTCGCCCGTTCTCTCGGTAAGGCGAAGGGTGAATTTAAGAAAGGTCTCGCCGAAGGAAACAAGGCGTCCCAGGACGAGGACGACGAGGTTCCTTCCAAAGAGACCAAGCAGATCGAGAAAGAGGCTTGATTTAAAGGGTAGGCACGCTTGACGCCATTAATCCGCGAGCGTCTTAAAACTCTTCCCGACCGCCCTGGTTGTTATCTCATGCGAGATCGCCAGGGCGCGATTATTTATGTAGGCAAGGCGAAGAATCTCAAAAACCGCGTACGCAGTTATTTTCGGCCCGGCGCGAAGCATGCACCAAAGGTGCGTTCGATGGTCGATACGGTCTGGGATTTCGAGTTCATGACCGTCAGAAACGAGGCGGAGTCTCTCTTGACTGAGGCTTCTCTGATTAAGAAATATAAGCCTCATTTCAATATTCTGATGCGCGACGACAAGCGTTATCTCGCGTTGAGGGCCGATCGCGACGCGACATTTCCGCGCTTTACGTGCGTAAGGATAATACGCGACGACGGAGCCAGATATTTCGGGCCGTTTCCCTCGAGCCCCGTAGTCCGTACGGCGAAGGACTTTGTCGAGAAGCGCTACGGCATACGCTCCTGCAAGGCGATCGAGCCGGATGAGTCGACGCATGAGCATTGTCTAGCAGATGTCATCCGCACATGCTCGGCGCCGTGTCTCAAGCGGATTTCACGGGAGGAATACCTGGCGCGGTTCGACGAGGCGTGCGAATTTCTCGACGGCAAAAGACCTGAGGTTCTCGACGAGCTTAAGGGTAAAATGACGGAGGCCGCGGAGCGCAGGGATTTCGAAAGCGCGGCTAAAATGCGCGACACGTTTTTTGCCTTGAAGGAGATGACAAAGGCGCATTTCGTCCGCAAGTCTCCGCAGATGCGCCGTGAAGACGCGCTTAAAGGGATCGGGGAGCTTGCCGCGGCCATAGGGCTTGAAAAGCCTCCGCGGACGATCGAGTGCGTCGATATCTCGAATCTTTTCGGGACGTATAACGTCGCCTCATTGGTCGTCGCGCGCGACGGGCTTCCGGATAAGCGCTATTACCGCCATTTCAGGATAAGGAGTTTCGAGGGTGCAGACGATCCGCGGGCCATGGCGGAAGTCGCGTATCGCCGTTACGGGCCGGAGTCTACGATTTCGGCTTCGTCTCCCCGCGCCGATCTCTACATCTGCGACGGCGGAATAACCCAGCTCAGAGCCGCGCGCGCCGTGTTCGCCGAATTGGGGATTTCCGACATTCCCACGATCGGCCTGGCGGAGTCCCAGGAGACGATTGTCCTCGACGACGGACGCGACGATATAAATCTGGAACGCGATAGTCAGGCGTTAATGGTTATAACGCGCCTTCGCGACGAGGCTCACCGCTTCGCGATAACGTATCACAAGTCGCTTCGCGACAAGGCCATACGCGAATCGGTTCTTGACGAGGTTACGGGCATAGGCGAGGCAAAGAAAATGAAGCTTCTTAAAAAATTCAGATCCGTCTACGGCATCGCCCGCGCCTCTGCCGAAGAAATCGCCGCGGCTGCGGGAGTAAACGAAACTGTCGCAATAGAAGTTCTGAAGGCCGTTTCGCAATTAACGAGAAAAGGTGACTGAAGATGAAAGCCCAGGATGTGATACTCTCCTCGCGAGTTGCCCACGTAAGGGAGCTTAAATCGGAAATCGAGAGGCTAAAGGCTGAAAATCTCGAACTGCGCAACGAGAATACGCAGCTTAAAGGCCATTTCGCGATGGCGCTTTTGGCGGCGGAGGATCTGCGCAATCTGCCTGAAGAAGGTCGATTTGTCATCGTGGACGGGTGGAATGCGATTCTCGGCGCGACGAAAGACGCTGAAAACCCCAAGGAACTGATTTCGCTTTACAAAAGGCATCTTGAGGCTAATCCTCGCGATTTCGTGTGGATCGTGTTCGACGGACATACGGAAAATTCAAAAGTAGATGGGCGTTTGAGGGTCTCGTACACGGGCGGCGAGGGTCTGCATCGCGCCGATAGGTTTATCTGCGATTTTCTCAGAATGGCTAAATTTTCAGGCGGATTGCCGAAAATAGAGGTCAAGACGCGCGACAAGGATTTCATAAAGGAAATCAGGCGTCTTTTGGGCGGCTCGAAAAAGTGATATAATTTAGGCGATGTCAAAATTTACAAAAGTATCGAAAAAAGGGCGTAAGTTCCTCTTCGCAGGCAAAGGGATGTCTGTGAGAACAGGCCGTTTTTTAGGCGAGTCGATGCTCGTCGGCGCCGTGACGGGTCTTGTCGTTGTTGTGTTTAAGCATATGATCGACTTCGCTCATTATTATTTCGGCAAGGTCGAGGAAAAGCGTGAGATGGTTTGGGATAATCCCGCGCGCTGGGCTCTTCTTGTGCTCCCTGCGATAGGCGCGCTTTTGGGGTATCTACTGATAAAGCGGTTTTCAAAGCTTGAGCATGCGCGAGGAACCGACAGCGCGATTAAAGCGTTTCACAAAGAGGACGGCTACATTACAAGCACGGTAATTCCAGTTAAGCCTCTTGCATCCGTTTTAACGGTTGGCTCCGGCGGCAGCGCAGGTTACGAAGGCCCCGTTACGCTTCTGGGTGCGGCATGCGGAAGCGCCGTCGCCAGAACGCTCAATATCGCGCCTAGAGGCAGGCGGATTCTTATGGCTGCGGGTCTCGCCGCCGGTATAGCCGCTCTCTTCCAGGCTCCTTTGGCCGGAGCGATTTTCGGATTTGAGATTTTTTACTCCTCGAGCGATATCGAAGATGAGACCGTTCTGCCCTGTTTTATCGCATCGGCTGTAAGTTATGCGATTTACGCCTGTTTCATAGGTCAGAGCGCGTGGGAGCCGCTTTTTGTACTTGATAAGCAGTATGCGTTTTCGAATGGGTTGAGACTTCTGCCGTATTTTGTTTTAGCGGTGGTTGTCGCGTTTGGCGTAAGGTTTTACATAAGTTTCTTCCGCTTTACGGAGAAAACCTTTACCTGTTTTCCGATACCCGGATGGCTGAAGGTCGTCATCGGCGGACTTTTGACTGGAGCAATCGGGTTTTTCTATCCCGATATCCTTTCGACGAGCTATTCTGTGATTGAGGCGACGTTTTCGATGCACGAGGGCGTAACCCTCGGTGGATTGGGGTCGTTCACGGCTCTGGGGCTGGTGATATTGTTCGTTCTCAATGTAGTCGCGACCTCGTTTACCGTCGGCTCCGGCGGTTCAGGCGGACTTTTCGCGCCCGCGCTCGTTTGCGGCGCGGCGCTCGGTGCCGCGGTGGGAATGGTGATGAAGACGTGCCTGCCTGACGCGATCGGGATACACCCCCAGGCGTTCGCGCTGGTGGGTATGGCCGGTTTTATGGCGAGTGCTCTCAGAATCCCGCTTACGGCGATTGTAATGGTCGCTGAAATGTCGGGCAACCACCAGCTGCTTCTGCCTGCGATGTGGGTTTGTTGCATCAGTTTCTGGCTTAACAGCGGCTGGACGCTCTATCGCAGTCAGGTTCATACCCAGGAGTCTTCTCCGGTTCATACGTAACCGTAAAACAAAACCCGCGCCTCAATAGATCGCGGGTTTTCGTTTATCTGTAAAGCGTCTCGGAGAAGGCGGGCTTATTTGGTTTTTAAGCTTCCTTTGGGCCAACCTTCGTCGTCCCATTTTATTTCAGTGACGAAGAGCGGTCTTCTGCCGGAATGCTTGCCTTTGATGTGGCAGTGAAGAGCCATATAGTCGCGTCCGTTTATTGTTACGATTTCACCGTTGTGGCCCGGCCCGAAGAACTTATCTTTCGGACCTGATGTGATGACAGGCGTTCCGCCGCCTTCTGTCATGGGTGTACCCTTACGGTCGACAAATGTTCCGTCAAGAGTTTTCGATCTGCCCACGATGACTCCATATGAGTAATCCCAATACTGGCCGCGGCTTGCGAACAGATACCACCATCCGTCGTGCTTGTGCAAGTATGGACCTTCAAAAACTTTTTTGCGCCCGGGGCTGTTGGCGAGACCGGCAACGTGCTCGTATTTTGCGCCTTTGGCGATGCTTTTGCCGTCGGGCGCGAGTTTTATTCGGTGAATCTTCCCTGTTGAGCCGAAAAAGAGCCAAAGCTGACCTTTTTCGTCCCGAACGACCTCTGGGTCAATCGTGTCGCGGATTTTTGTAATCTTCGAATCGGTGATGATTTTACCGTTTGTGAAAGGTCCGTCGGGACTTTTCGAAGAAAATACCGCGATGGCGGAGTCGGGAGCGGTCTGGATAAGCGAGATGTACATCAGATATTCTTTGCCGTTCTTAAATACATCGGGAGCCCAAACATTGTCAAAACGCTTCCTGAAAGGCGCGAGCTCCTCGTGGGGAATCGCTCTTGTGCCGGTATCCTCCCACGTGAAGAAGTCTTTGCTTTTGAGGAGCTTATGGGAAGTTGAAACGGCGCGCCATGTTCCGTCGGGCGCCTGCCACGTCGTAGGATCGGGAAAATCCTTGGGATAGACGGGGTTGCTTATCTTTGCATCCGCGATGGAAGTTGCCGACGCAATAAGACAGAATGCGCCGAAGTTCAAAAGTTTGTTTGTCATATTTGTTGGCTGTGATTGAATTTAAGTTAACGGAAAATGTTATGCCCGTATGATATCAAAAAAGTTCCAGTCGTTCAAATCTGCAGGAAAGGAAAAAGAAATGGCCACAGCTGGAAAATTCCATATCAATCTGGCACTTTATATTCGCACATTGTTTTGCTATAATTTTCAACAATAGTGAAGTATCAATATTTCTATCAAACGAGTAAAAATGAGAACAGGGACGGCTTTGTCAACGCGAAGAACCGTGCCGAGGCTTATGCTTTGCTTCGCAAGCAGGGTATACGTCCGTACCGTTTATTAGGCGACGATCCTGTAAATTGGCAGCCTTGGGCTGTCGGTGCGGCGTTTTTTTTGCTCGTCTCGGCCTTCGTCGGGTATGTGTTCTGGGGACCGCAGAACGAGGTTCTCGCCGTTGAGGCGGTTCGTAGACAGCAGCTCTACGGAGATAAGGATATTTTACTTAAAGGGCTTGAAACGAGTTGGAAGGATGTTCTGCCGACCAACCTTGACTGCTATCTCGCAGCGTACGCCCAGCCGGGATGGATAGCGTTGCCGCCTGATTTTACGCCAGCGGAGAAATCCCGCTTCAAGGACGATCTGTCCGTCCAGATAGAGGTCGACCCCGCCGACCCGGAGATTGTCGCTCTTCTCAAACGCATTATAATTTCCATGCGACAGGAGATGAAGGCGTATCTCGATAAAGGCGGCGACATCGACGGGTACCTAACGCTTTTGGAAGAACGTCAGGACCGCGAAATAGAGGCGCGAAGGAAGGCGCGTGAGACGGTTAGGGCCGCGGAGAAGGATAAGCGCCATCAGGTGCTGATGAATCAGAATTATCTGTTGAGTGAGCAGGGTATTGCGGAATTGGAATTGGATGAGGTTAAAAGTCCTGAGGATTGAATTTATAGACAACGAATGAACGTACCGGAAATTCCGGTGTAATAACGGAGAAAAGTAAATGACGATAAAAACGATGATGGCGGCGATGGCGGTAATGCTCGCGTCGATCGCTTCCGCTAAAGTTACGTGGTATGCCGTCGATCCGATGAGCGAAGTGCCCTATATGCCCGATAGTGCCCCTAAAGACGGGATTAAAGGTGATGATATGTTCATCCTTGCGGCTAAGGGCGAGTATGAGCCGTGTTCCTTCGTTCTTACCTCCGATGTTGATGTTAAGAAGGTTCGCTTTACGCTCGGCGATCTTAAAAACGAGAAGGGCGATGTACTTCCTAAATCGGCTTTAGATCTTAAAACAGTAAAGGTCTGGTATCAGGCCGGCAACGCCTGGACGAGCTACTTCGCCGATCCCAAACTTAAGCTTTGCCCTGAACTTCTCCTTAACGACGAGGATTTGGTCAAGGCGGACGAAGTTAAAAAGTGCAACTACGCCCGAATCGAGGAGACTAAGGGTAAGTACACATATCGCTGGCTTAACGCCCCGAGTGCGCTCGATCGCCGCAACGAGGATATCTCGGGCTCGCGCTTGGACGATTCGTTCCAGTCGATGAAGCCTAATTTCAAGGACGCCGATACCCATCAGGGCGCCAAGCTCGAGAAGGGTCGCTTTAAGCAGTTTTTCTTAACGGCTAAGATCGACAAGAATCAGGCCGCAGGTCTCTATAAGGGCGAAATAGCGCTTTCAACCGGCGAAAAGATTCCTCTTAAGGTTAGAGTCCTTGATTTTGAACTTCCTTCTCCTAAATGCTACTTCGATGAGAATAAGGATTATCTTACCTTCTTCTGCGAATATGTCGGCTTGGAGTGGGTTTTAAAGTCTAACGGCGGCGATTATGAGCTCGGTAAAAAGCAACTCGAGGCCATTCTTGCCAATTTCGCCCGCCACGGTCATGTGACGCCGACTTTTAACAACAATCTCGGTCTTATGGAGCTCGGCAAGCGTGCTGGTCTTGATTATACAAAGCCGCTGATCAGCGGAAATATGCTTCTCAGTGAAAAGGCCCAGATGCGTCATCACGCGAAGCTGTCCAAGAAGCGCCTGGATAAGCAGCTCGGCGAAAAGACGATCAAGTTTATGACCTGGGGCGATGAATACGGGTTGGCCACGTTGCGCGGTATTCGCGATATGGTTAAGATTTACCATGAAGAAGGCTTCTACTTCCCTGTAAACTCTCATAGCGGATATTGCGCAGGCGGTTATCTCGCTGATCTCTGGTGGCCTTCTTTTGCTCCTACGGCTGCCACGAGCCCGCTGACTTTTAAGTTCAATCAGCTCGGCGGCGACGGGTATTTCGGTTGGTACGCCAGTCAGCACGTCGGCGTCGAGAATCCCGCCTTTACCCGCAGGCAGTACGGCTATGGCGCTTATCGCGCGGGTTTCAGCTGCAACTACAACTACGCGCACCACCTTCAGGGATGGAACGATATTCGTCCTGAACTCTACCGTCCTATGATGTTCGTCTACGGTTGCGGCTCCGGATGCATCGATACTCTTTCGTGGGAAGGTTTCCGCGAAGGTTTGGACGATATCAGATATGCGACCAAGCTTCTTCAGCTTGCTAAGCCTTTGTCGCGCTCCTCCAACGTTGACGCGCGCTATACGGCCAGAAAGGCTCTTAAGCTTCTCGCTGACACTGACGGTGACGATATGGATTTGACAACGCTTAGGTTAGAGATGATTTCGTATATCGAAAAACTCGCCAAGTTCTCTAAATAATGATTTGTAAAAGGAGTTTTGAGATGAAAAAACTTGTTCCGTTTTGTATTTCCGCTGCCTTCATCGCTGGCTGCTCTTTAATTCAGTCGCCGTCGTCTGATGTCGATTCAAAGACGGTTGCACCGGCTAAAAGCGCCGCGAACGCGGCTTCAAAGCCCGCAGCCAAAGCTAAGGCCCCTACCATTTATGACATAATGAAGGCTGAGGTCGGCAACTACAGCTGGCCTACGATACCGTATGTTGAATTGATCGCCAAGCTTGACAAACTTCGCGAGCGTCCCGACATTGCCGCAAACGCCAGCTTCTGTGCGGTTATTGATCAACATATCGTAAAGGCCTGTAAGCGCTCGCCTTGGCAGAAACTTAAACTTTGGGATCCTAATCTCCGTCATGAGATTCCCAAGTACGCCTATCGCAACCTTTATAACGTAAAAGGCGTAACTCAAGCCCAGAAGGTTGAATTCGTGTGGGCATTGGTCGAGTATTACGCCGGCGAGGAGAAGTGGTTCGAGGCCGAGCAGGTTGTTCGTGACGCCGTCGCATCGGTCGTGGACGCAGATCCCAAGCGCCGCGCAAGAACCCAATGGAGTTTCAAGGTTTATCTCATCAGCCTTGCAAAATGGCGCTTCAACTATGCCGAGGCTTGGAAACTTTTGGACGAGTATTCCAAGGTTGACCCCCGCGCGGCCGCAAAAATCGCCACGACCCTTTCTCAAGAGGAAACCGGTGGGCCTGATAAAGCCGTTAAGTTCTGGCGTAACGCCGATGATCTTTACGGCGAGATTATGTCGTATTACGGAACCAATCCGAACTGCAAAAAGCCTGCTGATCTGGCCGATCGCGCGTACGCGTTTGTAACGAATGCCGCGAATAACGCCGGTCGAAGGATTGAAATATGCTGCATGCTTTACAACTATGATAATTCTGAGCGTTCGCGTAATGCGCGCAAGTCCCTTAAGGGAATTAACATGGCTAAGATGCCGCG
>JAGCJE010000204.1 GCA_017648225.1 Kiritimatiellia bacterium
TACAATAAAGTATGGCAATTCGTAAACCTACGGCTCCGTCGGAGCGTTCGTCCGCGATGGAAGCGATGCTCGCGCAGGCGCTTCAGGAGTCGAAGTTCAAGAACGGTAGCATCATCGAGGGTACCATCAGCGCCGTCAAGGGTGACGACGTTTTCATTGATATCGGTTACAAGTCCGAGGGTGCGGTCTCCGCTTCCGAGTTCGGCGCCGACGCCTCCGTCAAGGTCGGCGAGAAGGTAACCGTAATGCTCGTTCAGCTCGAGAACGAGAAGACCGGCATGGTCGAGCTTTCCAAGCGCCGCGCCGACGAGAAGATCCGCTGGGAGAAGATTCTCGAGCGTTATGTCGAGGGTTGCGTCGTCACCGGCACGATCAAGTCTGCCGTCCGCGGCGGTCTTCTGGTCGCCATCGACGATGTCGAGGCGTTCCTGCCCGGCAGCCAGGTCGAAGTCGCTCCCGTCAAGGAGCTCGAGCCCTATGTCGGCCAGACTTACGATTTCAAGGTTATCAAGATTTCCAACGAGAGACGCAACCTCATCGTCTCGCGCCGCGAGCTCATCGAGGGCACGCTCGCCGAGAAGAAGGCCGAGCTCCTCGGTTCGCTCCAGAAGGGCGAAGTCCGCAAGGGCCGCGTGAAGAACATCACCGACTTCGGCGCGTTCATCGACCTCGACGGTCTCGACGGCCTGCTCCATATCACCGATATGAGCTGGGGCCGCGTCAAGCACCCGGCCGAAATGCTTAAGGTCGGCGAAGAGCTCGACGTTATGGTTCTCGACGTCGACCGCGACCGCGAGCGCGTCAGCCTCGGTCTCAAGCAGACGACCGAAAATCCTTGGAACACGATTCAGGAGCAGTTCCCCGTCGGCGCCCGCGTCGCCGGCAAGGTCGTCAATCTCGCCGCCTACGGTGCGTTCATCGAGATCGCTCCCGGCGTCGAAGGTCTCGTCCACATCAGCGAATTTAGCTGGACCAAGCGCGTTGCCCGCGCCAGCGACGTTCTCAACGTCGGCGACGAGGTTCAGGTCGTTGTTCTCTCCGTCGACATCGACAATCAGAAGATCGCTCTCGGCATCCGCCAGACTCAGGACAATCCCTGGGATACGGTTCAGGAGCGCTTCCCGGTCGGTTCGAAGGTTTCGGGCAAGATCCGCAACTTCACGGCTTACGGTGCGTTCGTCGAGCTCGAAGAGGGTATCGACGGTATGATCCACGTCAGCGACATGAGCTGGACGCGCAAGATCAACCATCCTTCCGAGTGCCTCCAGAAGGGTCAGGAAGTCGAGGCTGTCGTTCTCGACGTCAACCCGAAAGAGCAGCGCATCTCGCTCGGCCTTAAGCAGGCTCAGACCGATCCCTGGAGCGACATCGCCGCGAAGTACGCGGTCGGCTCCACCGTTAAGGGCAAAGTCTCCAAGATCGCTTCGTTCGGTGCGTTCATCGAGCTCGAGGATGGTGTTGACGGTCTCGTTCACATCTCCCAGATCTCCGATCAGCGCGTCGAGAAGGTCAAGGACGCTCTCGAAGTCGGTCAGGAAGTCGAAGCCCGCGTTGTCAAGGTCGACCGCGGCGAGCGCCGTATCGGTCTTTCGATCCGCGCTATGACGATGAGCGATGAAGAGCTCAAGGCTCTCGAAGCCGAGGCCGCCGGCGAACCCGTCGAGCCCGTATCCTCCAAGACAGCCGGCAGCGACAGCCTCGGTGGTCTCTCCGCCGCGTTTGACAATGCGTTCGCGAACGTCGAGTGGCAGCCCGGCGAGTCCAAGTAAGAAACATCTCACGAAAGGAACACCGAAATGTCCAGAGTTTGTGAAATCTGCGGTAAGGGTCCCACGGTCGGCAACGTCATCGTCCGCAAGGGTTCTCCAAAGTACAAAGGCGGTATCGGTTTGCACACGACCGGTATTTCCAAGCGCCGTTTCCTTCCCAACCTTCAGACCGTCCGCACCACGGACGGCAAGGGCAACACCAAGCGCGTGCGCGTCTGCACCCGCTGCCTGAAGGCCGGTAAGGTTACCAAGGCTTAATTTAAGTAAAAACTAAACAACAAAAAAAAGGAACAAAAAAATGGCTATCAAGGTTGGTATCAACGGCTTCGGCCGCATTGGTCGCATGGTCTTCCGCGCTGCGGTGGAGAACTTCGCTGACGACATCGAAATCGTCGGCATCAACGACCTCCTCGATCCCGATTACCTCGCTTACATGCTCAAGTACGACTCCGTACACGGCATCTTCAAGCACGAGATCGCGGTTGACGGCAACAACCTCGTCGTCGACGGCAAGAAGATCCGTCTCACGGCCGAGAAGGATCCCGCCGCTCTCGCGTGGGGCGACGTCGGCGCCGATATCGTCGTCGAGTCCACGGGTCTCTTCCTCACCGACGAGAAGGCTCGCGCCCACATCACCGCCGGTGCCAAGAAGGTCATCATGTCCGCTCCTTCCAAGGACGCGACCCCGATGTTCGTCTACGGCGTCAACCACACGACGTACGCGGGACAGGACATCAGTTCGACCGCGTCGTGCACGACGAACTGCCTCGCGCCGCTTTCGAAGGTCCTCCAGGACAACTTCGGCATCCAGCGCGGTCTCATGACCA
>JAGCJE010000205.1 GCA_017648225.1 Kiritimatiellia bacterium
AAATTTATCCGCCAGTCGCTCAATGCCGTCTGGAAGGCTCTTTGCGACGATTAAATCTTTTTTACTTTCGTTGCTGAATTACGCGTTTTTTATGGTATAATATACGAAATCGCCAGGATGGTGAAATGGCAGACGCAGCGGACTTAAAATCCGCGGCTCGGTAAACGAGCGTGCGGGTTCGAGTCCCGCTCCTGGCACCACTTAGAGAGGGATTTTATGGAACTTGCAAAGTATATCGACCATACTTTTCTCAATCCCACAGGCGACGAGAACGCTGTAAAGAAACTTTGCCGCGAAGCTAAAAAATACGGTTTCTGTTCCGTATGTGTAAATCCGGCCGAGGTTCCTCTCGCTGTAAAGCTTCTTAAAAAGAGCGATGTAAAAGTCTGTTCCGTCATCGGATTTCCTCTTGGACAGAATTCCACCGAGATAAAAGTTTCCGAGGCGCTCGATATGCTTGAGAAGGGCGCTGACGAGCTTGATTTTGTAATTAACGTCAGACTTTTGAAATATGATCCCGAAGCGTGCTTCGACGAGCTTGACGCCTGCGTGGGCGCATGTCGCGCCGCGAACCCGAAAGCGGAGCTTAAGCTTATTATCGAATGCTGTTATTTAAGCGACGATGAGAAGGTGCTCGCATGCGTTCTCGCCAAAAGAGCTGGATTTGATTTTGTTAAAACATCGACCGGCTTCGGGCCTTCAGGTGCTACGGAAGATGACGTTAAACTTATGCGAAAAGTCGTCGGTAAAAAGATGGGTGTAAAGGCGGCCGGAGGAATCCGTACGCGCGACGACGCAGAAAAGATGATTAAGGCCGGCGCTTCGCGTCTCGGCTGCTCCGCATCAATCGCAATATGCGGTTGATGTTTCTGGCGCAGTCGCGGAATTACTTTTATATTCATGACAAAGTGCAAAAAAAAATCGTCGCTTTTTTAGATAAATAGCGCAAATCCTTCACTCCCGCGTTAAAAAATGGTATAATAGCGGGCATGAGAATTTTAACAGGTATACAGCCCTCCGGTAAGTTACATTGGGGGAATTATTTCGGCGCCATGAAATCGATGTTCGACCTTCAAGAAAAGGGCGAAAATTTCATGTTTATTGCAAATTATCACGCGATGACGACGGTTCGCGACGGCGCTAAATTGAGAGAGGCGACGCGTGATGTCGCGCTCGATTATCTCGCTTGCGGTCTTGATGTCGAGAAGACGGTAATTTACCGCCAGAGCGATGTGCCTGAAGTTCAGGAGTTGGCCTGGTATTTGTCGTGTTTGACTCCGATGGGTCTTCTTGAGCGCTGCCACAGCTACAAAGATAAAATAGCGCGAGGATTTGATGCGTCTCACGGGCTTTTCGCATATCCCGTTTTGATGGCGGCCGACATTCTTATCATGAATGCCGATCTCGTTCCGGTCGGTAAGGATCAGAAGCAGCATCTCGAAGTTACGCGCGATCTCGCGCAGAAGTTCAACAACGCTTACGGCGAGATATTCAAGCTTCCTGACGCTTACATTCCTGACAGCGTCGCTACGATTCTCGGTACCGACGGCCAGAAGATGTCGAAGAGCTACAACAACACGATCGGGCTTTTTGAAGATGCGAAGGCGATCAAGAAAAAGGTGATGGCTATCGTTACCGATTCGACTCCAATGGAAGAGCCTAAGGAGCCGGAGGGTAATTCCGTTTACGAGCTCTATAAGCTTTTCGCTACGAAGGATGAGGTCGAGTCGATGGCCAGCTCCTTCCGCGCAGGCGGCTATGGTTACGGCCACGCCAAGAAGGCGCTTCTCGAGGCTTACCACAGGCTTTTCGATCCCTTCCGCGCCAAGCGTGAAGAGCTTGAGAAAGATCCCGCGACGCTCGAGGATATTCTTCGCGCCGGTGCGGCGCGCGCACGTGCGGCGGCCGGTCCCATTATGGAGAAGGTCAGGAGCGCTGTCGGACTGTAATGGCTCAAGATCAGTTATTTGCAGATGAATACAAGGTCAACCTCGATGTTTTCGAGGGGCCTTTGGATTTGCTTTTATATCTGATCCGCCGCGAAGAGCTCGATATTTACGATATTCCGATTGAGCTCATTACGCGCGAGTACATGAAGTTCATCAACGAGGCGCGCGAACTTAATCTCGATATCGCCGGCGAATTCATCGTCATGGCGGCGACCTTGATGGTTATCAAGTCGCGTATGCTTCTTCCCGTCGATAAGCGCAACACGAACGAAGGAACGGACGAGGAGTGGGTCGATCCGCGCCTCGATCTCGTTCGCCAGCTTATTGAATATAAAAAGTTCAAGGATGCGGCGATCCGTCTCGAGACGATGGAGGCGCTGAGGGCGAACAGTTACGATTACGGCGGCTCCAGGCCGAAGTTCGAGAAGACGGCCGCCGACGCGCTCGGGGCGCTCGCGAATCTCGATCTTTACGATCTTCTCACGGCGTTTCAGGATGTTCTCGCCCGCGCGAGCGAAATGCCTCACGAGGAGCTGAAGGGCATTCGTTTTTCCGTTCCCGACAAGATGGATTACGTTCTTGAACGGACACGCAGCGAGGGCCAGGTTTCGTTCGTCACGCTTTTCGAGCCGACCGCTCCGAAGGGCGAAATAATCGTCACCTTCCTTGCGCTTCTCGAACTTTTAAGACAGCACCGCGTAATTGTGTATCAGAACGCGGCGTTTCATGAAATTACGATTTTACCGTCGAAGGAATTGAGCGACGAAACTCCTTTGGAAAGGCCCGACGATTATGAGTGACGATTCCAACATACCGCTTCCGCGCAGTCTTCAGGAGATTGTCGGATCGCTTCTCTTTGCGAGTCAGACGCCGCTTACTGCGGCAGAGCTGCGCGAGTCGGTCAAGGCCGTCGAGCCGGGCGACGGCGAGAACGCCGAGGTGATGGAGGTTTACCATACGTGCACCAACCGCGAAATCGACGCGGCGCTCAAGGGTCTCGAGAAAGCGCTCGATGTCGCGGGGTGCGGCTTTCAGCTTGTCTGCACGGGCGGGGCGTACCGTCTTCAGACGTCTCCGAGCTGCGGCCGATACGTGCGCGCGATGCTTAAGCTAGACCGGCCGAGCCGCTTGGGTCGCGCGTCGCTCGAGACGCTCGCGATCGTCGCTTACCGTCAGCCTATCACGAAAAGCGAGATCGAGGAGATTCGCGGCGTTGACGTTTCGGCCAATATCAAGACTCTGATGGATCTTCAGCTTATCCGTCTCGTCGGCAAGTCGGAGCTTCCCGGACACCCGTTTCTTTACGGTACGACACCGCTCTTTCTCGAGCACTTCGGGCTTGCGTCGCTTCAGCAGCTCAACGAAATCGATCCGACTCTCCAGCGCTCCAATCCGCGTACGAAGGCCGCTCAGTACAAGAAGCCGGTTACCGAGAAGACCGATCTCGAAAAGGCCGCCGAGGAAGCGGTAGCCGAGGAGGAGGAAGCCAAGGAGGCTATCTCCGAGGAGAAAGTAGATGAGAAGAAGTCTCCCTCCATTGAACAGGCGGAGCTTGATGTTGATGACGAAGTTGTCGTCAATGACGATCTTCTTGGCGACGATGACGACGATATTTTTATCGACGATACTCCCGACGAGTTCGATGACGACGATGACGATGATGACGAAGAAGATGAAGATGAGGAGGAAGATGAAAATGAAAAGTAATTTTATTTTTGCGGCCGCGCTTTTATTCGCCGTCGCAGGATGCGATAAATCGATTACGTACGAATATCGTCAGGAACGTTCCGAAAAGAGTTATCAGAGCGCTATCGACGAACTTAACGCCGGTAACGTCGACGAGGCCGTAAAGCACTTGTCCGACGCGATAAAAGCGTCTCCCGGCAATGCGAGCGCCAGATTTCAACTGGCTGTCGTTCTTCAGGAGAACAAGAAGGATTATTTGGAGGCCTACTGCAATTTCGCCGAATATCTCCGCATAGCGGGGGATAGCGACAAAAGCGGTCTGGCGCGCGAAAGAATGCGCCAGTGCAGGGAAATGATCTTTGCCGACAGAAAGAACGGCAATAGCGCCGCGATACTTAAAGAGCTGGATCTCGCCAGAGCGGAATTGGCCAAGGCCGATAAAAGCGTTCTTGAGCTTACCGCCGAGCGCGACAAATATGAGGAGCGGATTCAAAAACTCCAGACAAAGGTCGATCAGCTGACGAAGATGATAAACCGTCTTGGTGACGTCGAAGACGAGCCGGCGAATCTGCGCCCGGTCGTCGTTTCGCGTCCTGTCAACGAGGAGTCGGCCCGTCCGCCGTCCAATGAGGTTAAAGCCGGTAAAGAGTCTGAAAATGCCGACCAGGCATCTGCCAGAAAGGTTTCAACGCCCGTTTCGGGAGAACGTAACGCTGAAAAGCCTCTCGGGCTTAATCCCGAGGCTATGGCGCTCAACGACGAGGAGGAGCGCGAACTGGCGACGAAAAGCGGATCAGATCTCTTGCCTCGTGCGCCTGCGAAAGAAAATGGCGACGTGAAAACTGCGGGTCGCCCGACTCCGCCGAAAGGGTTTTACAAAAATGAGAAAAAAGATCAGAAGCCCGAATTCTACATCGTTAAGGAAGGTGAAGGTCTTATGCAGATCGCGAAGCGTTTCTACGGAGATAAGAGCAAGTGGAAGAAGATCCGCGAGGCCAACAAGGCCACTGTTGGGCCGAACGGTCAGGTAAGAGCGGGTCAGAAATTGAGGCTTCCGTAAGATGAAAAGGTTTACACTTCCGGTTTTAGGCGACGGCCGTCCCTACACGCGTTCGAAAGCGCCGTGGAGGATAGACGCGTATAAAGAGGCGAAAGGCGAGACTTCAAAGGGCGTGAAATTCGGATGGCGGCTTTTCCATTATCTCTCGGGCGGAGGCATGCGCGTTTTCGGCCGCACGATAAAACAGGAGGAGGCCGATTTGAAGCGTACGCGCTTTCTGATCGCAGTAGGAATCTTTGCCGTTATTTGGTTCGTCCTCTGGATTTAACTTTCAGCAATAAACACTAAACTATAAACTTAAATCATTTATGAAAACGAAAATATTGACAATCGCTCTCATTTTAACTGGAGTAGCCGCTACGGCCCAGTCCAACTCCCGCGATCAGTTCGTTAAACAGCAGGCATATAACGAGATGATGCGCGTCGTCAGGCAGATGGAAGTCCTGGAGTCGAATTTCAGTTCTCTTTCTGATCGTGTCTCAAGGCTTGAAAGGGGCGGTGAGACGAGTGCGCTTAAGTCTGAAATCGAGGCTCTCAAGGCTGAAATCGCCCGTTTGAAGGCTGAGATGCGTTCTCAGCGCAAGGAGATCGTCAATGATATCGTAAAGAGAATCAATACCGCTCAGCCGCGCACGCCCGTCTCCAGCGGAAGATCATCCGTCGATACGTCTAATTGCGAACAGTACGTCGTAAAATCGGGCGATACGCTTTCTCTGATTTCCGAAGCCTTCGGCACGACGGTGAGAAGACTTAAGGATCTGAACGGCCTTAAGAATGACAATCTCCGCATCGGTCAGAAACTTCTCGTTCCTGCACCTTCGCGCAAGTAATTATTCCAAAGGAGGATATCATAATGAAAATTTTAGTTGTAGGCAGCGGCGGTCGCGAGCATGCGATAACCTGGAGACTTGCGAACGATCCCGTAAAGCATGATCTTTTTTGCGCGCCCGGCAATGCCGGCACTGCGGCAATCGCGACGAACGTCGATGTCGGCGCCGAGGACGTCGCGGCGGTAACGGCGTGGGCCCGCGCGAACAATCCCGATCTCGTCGTCGTCGGCCCCGAGGCTCCTCTCGTAAAGGGTCTCGTCGACGAACTTTCCAAAATAGGCATCCCCGCTTTCGGGCCCGTCGCGTCCGGCGCGAAGATGGAGGGTTCAAAGCGTTTCGCTAAAGAGGTCATGGACGCTGCCGGCGTTCCTACCGGCAAGGCTGAGGTTTATACGGACCCCGCAGCGGCGAAAGCGGCTCTTGCGAAGTTCGGACTTCCCGTCGTCATCAAGGCCGACGGACTCGCCGCAGGAAAGGGCGTGATTGTTGCCGAGACTACAGCCCAGGCTGAAGAAGCGATTGACGATATGCTCGTCGCCAACAAGTTCGGCTCCGCCGGCGCCGAAGTTCTCATCGAAGAATTCCTCGATGGCGAGGAATGCTCGATTCTCGCGATGACCGATGGCGAGACGGCTGTTCTTCTTCCGAGTTCTCAGGATCATAAGCGAATTTTCGACGGCGACAAGGGACCCAATACGGGCGGTATGGGCGCGTACAGCCCCGCGCCCGTCGTCACGGACGATATGCTCCCTGAAATCAAGGAGAAGATTATCCTTCCCGTCGTGCGTGAACTTAAAAAGCGCGGCACCACATATCGCGGAATTCTTTACGCGGGTCTTATGATAACCCCCGAAGGCGGAAAGATCGCGCTTTCAGGCTCTAAGGTTAATGTCGTTGAGTTCAATGCGCGCTTCGGCGATCCCGAGACGGAGGCCGTTCTCGTAAGACTCGGCGGATCTTTCGCCGATGCGCTTCTTCACGCCGCGACGGGCCGTCTTAAAGACGAGGATATCGTCGTAAAGGACGAGGTCGCCGCTACCGTTATTATTTCGTCGGGCGGTTATCCCGGCTCTTACGAGAAGGGCAAGGTCATTTCGGGGCTCGACGAGGCCGCGAAAACCGGCGCTATAGTCTTCCATTGCGGAACGAAGATGTCGGGTGATGATGTCGTCACTTCCGGCGGACGCGTTCTCAGCGTTACCGGTATGGGCGCGACGATTCGCGAAGCCGTCGACAAGGCCTACGCGGCGGTAGGTTGCATTTCGTTCGACAAGATGTTCTATCGCAAGGACATCGCTCATCGCGCGTTCGACAGAAATTGAAAGTCGTTTCGTTAGCGAGCGGCAGTTCAGGCAACGCGTACTGCGTCGAGACCGACGCAGGCGCGATGCTTGTCGATTGCGGAATTTCATGCCGGCAGCTTGTGACTCGCTGCGATGCGGTGTCGATCGATCCGAAGACGATTGTAGCCGTTGTATTCACCCATAATCACGATGATCATATTAGGGGGCTTGCGACGTTTCATTCGCGTTTCCCTCAGGCGGAACTATACGCCAATATGATGACGGCCGAGGCCATTGCGGCGAAGACCGGCGTTTCTGAAGACGAATTTACTGTGTTCGAGAATTATCAGGAATTCGAGGCCGGGCCGTTTTCGGTATTGCCGTTTTCCGTTCCGCATGATGTTCCTGATCCCGTCGGCTTTCTAGTTAAGGCTGAAGGTAAAGCATATTTCCACGCGACAGATGTCGGCACACCCCTTGATTCGATCGGCAAGTATCTTTCCGAGGCCGATGTCGCGACGTTGGAGTCTAATCACGATCCGGTTATGCTCCGACAAAGTTCTCGCCCGGAGAGTTTGAAACGCAGGATTCTCGGTCAGCGCGGACATCTCTCCAACGACGATGCGGCGGGGCTCGTGAAACGCTTTGCGTCGCCTCGTCTTAAAAAACTCTTTCTCGCTCATCTTTCAGGCGAATGTAACGCCGCTCATATAGTCGAGCGTACGATAAAAGAGGCTCTTCTTGAAGTCGGCCGCGCGGATATCGAATTTGAAACTCTCTGTCAGGACAGGTTTACGCTTTTCTCATGTTAGATTTTAAGAATATATCGGTTCATTACGGTCATCAGGACGTTCTTACGAACGTTACGTTCCGCGTCAACAAAGGCGACAGAGTCGGGGTCGTGGGCCCTAACGGCAGCGGAAAGTCGACGCTTTTCAAAATCGTTCTCGGCGAAATGTCGACCGATACGGGTGAGCTCGTAATAGAGAACGACCCGCGAATCGGCTGGACGCGTCAGAATCCCGAGCCTGATCATCCCGAGGAGACGCTTCTTGAATATTCGCTGCGCGGCATTCCCGGTCTTTCCGAGATGGAGGCCGAGATGCTTGAGCTTGAAAGCGATCTCGAGGATCCCGCGAAGCTAAAGCGTTACGGCGAACTGCAGACGAAGTTTGAGCATTTAGGCGGCTACGATATTGAAACGCGCGTCAAAGTCGCGCTCGGTGGTCTCGGTTTTACCGTTGAGGAATTTTCAAAACCGTTCAAGTCGTTTTCGGGCGGTTGGCGCATGAGAGCCGAGCTTTCGCGCGTTTTGGCGTCGAAACCCGATTTGCTTCTCCTTGACGAGCCTTCCAACTATCTCGATCTTCCCGCGGTCGAATGGCTTCAGAAATTTCTGAAGGCGTACGACGGAACTCTTATGCTCATTTCGCATGACAGGTTCCTTTTAAGGACGCTTACCGACACGATTGTCGAAGTCGATGCCGGAACCGCGACGCGCTACGAGGGTAATCTCGACTATTATCTCACCGAGCGCGAAGTGCGTTACGAACATCTTAAGGCCGCCAAGGAGAATCAGGATCACCACCGTGAGCAGCTTCAGCGCTTCGTCGACCGTTTCAGGGCCCAGGCCACCAAGGCCTCTCAGGCCCAAAGCCGCCAAAAGCAGATCGATAAGCTCGATGAAGAGCGCATCGTTCTTCCGAAGCGTTACACGAACTCCGGACGCCTGAGACTCGCGGAGCCTCCTCAAAGCGGCATTGAGATGTTCCGGTGCGAAGATCTCGTCTTTTCGTACGACGGCGTAAGGAACGTTCTCGACGGTGTGACGTTCAACATTACACGCGGCGACAAGGTCGCGCTTATCGGTTACAACGGCCTCGGAAAAACGACGTTGATGCGCATAATCGCGGGAACGCGCCAGCCGACGTCGGGTAAGGCCGTGATCGGCCATAATGTGATTCCCGGTTATCTTTCCCAGGAATTCGCCGAAACGATTCCGCCCGACGTGTCCGTTTACCGTAACGCGAAGAATGTCTGGGACGCTCGCGGCGGCGGACCTGAAAAGCAGTTCCGCAACCAGCTCGGCGCGTTCGGCTTCGATGAGAATGATGTTGAAAAGCCGGCCGGCGTTCTTTCGGGCGGAGAGAAAATCCGCTTGGCGTTTTTAAGACTTTTTTTGGCCGCGCCTAATTTCCTGTTGCTGGACGAGCCTACGACTCACCTCGATCTTGACGGGCGTCGTATGCTCCAGAAGGCGCTGAAGAAGTATCAGGGTACGATTTTCCTAGTTTCCCACGATATCGATTTCGTGCGTGATGTCGCGACGAGCGTTCTCGAAATTACACCTAACGGCATTAGATCGTATCCCGGCGGTTACGACTATTATTGCGAGAAGAAGGCCGAGGCCGCAGCCGCCGCGAAACCGCAGGCGGCGGGCGCTACCGTTAAACCGGCCGATAAAGCTCCCGGCTCTGACGGCGCTCAGAAGTTGACTTCGAAGGAACTTCGTCAGCTCCGCGCGGCTGAGCGCGCCAAGACTGCGCCTTTGATGAGGGAACTTAAGAAAAAAGTCGAGACGGCAGAGAAGAAAATCGACGAGCTCCAGGCCGCGCTTGACGAGGCGAGCGCGGAACTTTTCAATCCGACGCCGACGACGGATTTCGCCGAAGTGAACCGCAAGGTCCGCACTCTTCAGTTTGAAATTGACCGCTATACCGCCGAATGGGAAGAAGCGGCCGAAGAACTTGAGAAATTATCTTAAGCGTAAATATTGTCTTTAAGAAGGCAATATGCGGTTTTTAGCCGTAAAAATAAGAAATAGGATTTTCTAAAATAAAAAAAACCGCCGAAGGGCGGTTTTTAATGGTGCTCGGGGCGGGACTCGAACCCGCAAGGAGTTACCCACATGCACCTCAAGCATGCGTGTCTGCCAATTTCACCACCCGAGCAGGTGTTGAAAACAAGACATAGTATACTATTTTTTCTTTCGCGTTTCAAGGGGGTATTTTAATTTTTTTTTAGTTGGGGAGTTGTTTGAGTAACGGTGATTAATATGGTATAATTCCCTAATGTTTTGTTAATTTAGAGCAGAATGCGTTTCAAAGGCATGTTGACGATAGATATAATAAGTGTTCAGCCGAATATGTTCAGAGGCTTTCTCGAAGAAAGCATCGTAGGGCGCGCTGTAAAGAAGGGCGCCTGCAGAATCAATATAATCAATCTGCGCGATTTCGCCGAAGGGCCTTACCGCAAGGTCGACGATAAGATATACGGCGGCGGCCCGGGTATGCTGATGATGTGTCCGCCGTGGTTCAAGGCCGTCGAGAGCCGTCTCGCCGAAGGTGAGAGCGCGCGTGTGATCATGACTTCGCCTGCGGGCCGGAAGTTCGACCAGAGGGCTGCCGAAGAACTTTCAAAGTCGGAACATATAGTTTTCATGTGCGGACATTACGAAGGGTTCGATAAGCGTATCGAAACACTCGCGACGGATATGTTCTCGCTCGGCGACTTTGTAATGACCGGCGGTGAACTCGCAGCCGCGGCGATGACCGACGCGATAGTCAGACTTCTGCCCGGAGTGCTTGGCGGTGGAGTTGAGGCGACGGCGAACGAGAGCTTTTCCAACGGCGGCGTTCTTGAGGCGCCGCAGTATACCCATCCTGTCGATTTTCGAGGCATGAAGGTTCCCGATATTCTTCTGTCGGGCGATCATGCGAAGATAGAGGCGTGGAGAAGGTCCAAAGCGTTGGAGCTTACTAGGGAGCGCCGCCCAGATATCTTAACCCATAACTCCTAACCCCTAACTCCTAATTCCCCCTTATCCATTTAAATGAAGTTATTAAAAAAGTTCTTTTTATTTGCCGCGATGCTTGCGACCGCGCTTTTCGCATCCCCGTCCGCTGAGGCGGCCGATGTGTGCGTCGTCAGCCGTGAAAGCGGGTATTACACTTCTCTTGCCAAACATATCGTCAGGTGGCTGGGCCAGGAATCGATAAAAGCTGATTTTGCGGCTAAAGACGGTCTTTCCGCCGCTCTTTCGAAATCGAAGGTGGCGTTTCTGGTCGGATACAGCCAGGTTTCCGACGCTGAAATGAAGACTATACGCAATTTCTGTTCGCGAGGGGGACGGCTCGTTGTATTTTATTCTTCGGCTCCGCAGCTCGCATCCCTGATGGGCGTTAAATGTGTCGGTTACAAGGCGGCCGAATATCCGGGCCAGTGGAGCCGTATGAATTTCAATATGAACGCTTCGAAAGGTTGGCCTAAAAGCATTTTGCAGACTTCCACGGTTCTCCAGAGAGCCGTTCCCATTGCCGGCAAATCCCGTGTCATGGCGACATGGTCGGACCGCGCCGGCAAATCCACGGGAGAACCCGCGTGGATAGTCAGCGGCTACGGGTATTGGATGACCCATGTTCTTCTCGCAGACGGTGATGAAAAGGAGAAAGCCAGACTTGTTGCCGCGATGGTCGGAAGCATCGCACCTTCTCTTTGGAATTATGCTCAGGCGCGAAAGCGCGAGATCTCCGATATGCGCGCGATGAAGGCGTATGCGGAGCGTCAGGTTAAGCGCCCCGGCGAAATTCACGCCGTATGGGATCATTCGGGCTGCGGGCTTTATCCCGGGAATTGGCCTAAAACGATGGCCGTTCTTAAAGCGTACGGCGTTACGGATGTTTTCGTCAATGTCGCGGGGGCTGGATTTGCGCATTATCCATCGACTGTTCTGCCGCGTTCGAAGACATACGAGCAGGAGGGTGATCAGCTTAAGGCCTGTATCGAAGCGGGAAGGAAGGCCAATATCCGTGTTCACGCGTGGGTGCTCTGTTTTACCGCCACGAGATCTTCTCCGGCTGTTCTCGATTCGTTCGCGATGCGCGGCTGGCGGCTCAAGACGAAGTCGGGTAAACTGAGCGAATATCTCGATCCGTCGAACAGCGCGGTCCGCGCTCATATACTCTCGGTGATAGACGAAATTCAGATTAAGTATCCGGCCGTAAGCGGCATTCATCTTGATTTCGTAAGATGGTATGAGCAGAGCGTTAAACCGAAGGACGCCGCGCAGGTGATTTCGAAGTTCGTCGCGTCGGCGAAACGCAGAGTCGCCAGACCCAGGTGGTTCACGACGGCCGTTTTGGGGAAGTATCCGCAGTGCGTCGGTTCGGTAGGTCAGGATTGGACTTCGTGGATCGACGCCAATCTGGTCGATTACGTCGTTCCGATGGATTACACGGAAAATTCAAACACGTTTGAGGAATATCTGAAACAGCATGCGGCGCTGAAAACCCGCGCGAAAAGAACGATCGCGGGAATCGGGGTTACGGCTAACGAATCGCGGTTGTCTCCGCTGCAGGTCATAAACCAGATACGCCTTGCCCGGAAGTACAATATGGCTGGTGTCGCGCTTTTCGATCTCGACAGAACTCTCGAAGTTACGATATTGCCGTATCTCCGACTGGGTCTCTGGTAATGTAATCAGCAATTATATGAACTTGCTGGAGCTCTCGTTCTTTTGGCTTAATTTGTTAAACTATGGTTATCTGGAAGCCGTTGAAGATCCTCTTACGACAATTGGAGCGTCGATCAAAATTGTGCGCACAGGGAGAGACGGGTTTCTTATTCTTTGAAGAAGAGAGGCAACCGCAATTTCTGCGAGCGTTTTTACCGGCTGGTGGATTGTTGTAAGCGACGGAGCTGTCAGATTTGCAATCTCACTGTCGTCAAAACCTGCAACGCGCACTTTCCTGGGGATGTTTATATTAAGCGATTTTAACGTCTGTATCAGTTTGGCGGCGGTCGGGTCGTTTCGGCAGATGAATGCGTCGGGTGCGTTGTTGCCGCGCATCAGTTTTCGGAAGAAGGATAGATCCGCCGGATCGTTTTCAATGACATATTCGCTCTTCCACTCGAGCCCTGCATCAATCGCAGATTGAGCAACGCCGTATATTCTGGCGCGTATGGTGTTGGCATAGTTGGGATGCGTGAGAAAGCGTAGGCGCTTGGCACCGTTTTCAATCATGTGTTTAGCTATTCTGTAGCCAGACTGGATGTTGTCTATTCCCACAAGATCGTAGAGACTTCTTTCTGGGAAAGGGAGGTAGTCGCGATCCAAGAGAATTACGGGTATTTTTTTTGCGGTTAAAATCGAAAGAACCTTTTTGGAGGCCTCATAGGAATCGGGAACAAGATCCACCGGTTCAAGTAAAACGCCGGCAATCTTTTTTTTCGCGTATGCCTGAGCAAGGGCGATGGCCCAATTCCCTCTGTCTGCCGCGTCCGGAGCGGAAACGTCGCCAAGTAATACATCGTACCCTTGGCCGCGCGCCTCGGATGCGATGGCATCGCACAGCTTGGTGAAAAATTCGATCGCGCGATAGTCAGGCGCTATTATACCTATCGCTCCGGTTGCGTTTTTAGCCGCGAAAGTGAGATATGAGCCTGAGCCTGCACGTGATTCAAGCAATCCCTCCTGTTTCAACACTCTGAGAGCTCTCTCAATTGTAGGCCGGCTCGCTCCGAAGCGGCGCACAAGCGCTTCCTCACTTGGGAATCGTTCGTGATTATCATATTTCCCGGAAAGGATGTCCTTTTTAAGGGCATTTGCGATTAATGTATATTTTGCCGAACATTTCTTTTTCATAATGGTAGTATAGCATATATATATGTAATTATAGAAACTAAAAACTTAAATCTGTAAAAGCAGGTTTGTGAGTTCAGTATCTTGTGTACCTTATTTCTAGGTGTTATAATGTCAATATGAAAACCAGAAAAATTATTGTATTAGGTTCCACGAATACCGATATGGTTATCACAGGTAAGAAAATACCTGTTCCCGGCGAGACGGTGAGCGGAGGAAAATTTCTAATGAATCCCGGCGGTAAGGGCGCTAACCAGGCGGTAGCCGTTGCGAGGCTTTCGGCTAAAAAGGGCGCCTGTACGTTTGTCGCTAAAGTCGGTGACGATCTTTTTGGACGCGAAACGGCTGCGCGGCTGAAGCGCGACGGCATCGTTTCGCGATTGGTCATTGATAAAAACGAGCCGTCGGGTACGGCGCTTATTCTCGTTGACGCGAAGGGCCAAAATGTCATATCCGTCGCGCTTGGCGCGAATGGGACTCTTTCTCCAGATGACATTGCGCCGTTCAAAAAAGATATAGAGGACGCCGCAGCGCTCGTTATGCAGCTTGAGACCCCTATCGAAACTGTCGAATGTGCGGCGAAGATCGCTCACGACAAGGGCGTCACGGTGATATTAAATCCGGCTCCGGCGAGAAAGCTCCCGAAATCGCTTTATCCGCTTCTTGACTGGATTACTCCTAACGAAACGGAAGCTGAGATTTTGACGGGCGTTAAGGTTGTCGACGCTGCAAGTGCCGCGAAGGCTGTTGAAGTTCTTAAAAAACGCGGTGTCGGGCATGTCGTCAT
>JAGCJE010000206.1 GCA_017648225.1 Kiritimatiellia bacterium
AGCAAGTCTCGAGCTCTGCAGAGCGGTAAATCATACTCTGCTTAACGACCTTACCGTCGGTCGTCGCCCAGCCGCCAATATCACGGCCGTTAAGACAGTCCATACCAGGACCGTCGGGACCGTTCTTATCGGCGTAAATAATGCGCGGAACCCCAGATTCTGTATAGAAGTGACCAACAGCTACCGAAGAGCCGTCATCTACAGTCCACGTATAATTACGGCCAACTTCAGGATCCCAATAAAGAATAGAGTTTTCGCTCGTTGTTACGCTGTATAACGCCTTAGCATCGCCCGACTCAATATCGCGCGTACGATAAACGCTAACAGTGTAAGAGGCGGCATCACCGGTCCACTCGAGCTTAACAGGCAGCGAGTTAGTGCAATACTCATTACTATACATTTTACGAGTATCTGTACCGGCCGACGTAAATGTAGAAGTCTTAAGCATATCCGCACTTTGGATAATCGACTTCAGATTTTCGCTCATTGTCGAAATAGTCGAATAATCGGCCGGACTTACAATCGTCGGCGCGGCATTCGCCGAACCGAACATACACAATGCCGCCGCTATAGCGATAACCCCTCGAACCATACTGCGCATAATATTATTCCTTATTTTATAATGTAGAATTTACATTCCATATGAATTGAATTTTATCAACTTTCTCAACCTTATGCAAATCCTAGTCAAAGTAAAAAGGAGTAAAATAACAACAAAACCACATTATTGCCACATTTTGAAAACTTTTATATTAAAAGTTCTATTTTTAAATAATACTGCCGAGTCATCTAAAAGACTTGCGCGGCAATAAGACTTAAATAATTTAAAACGCAATAACCTATAGATGATTAATATTCAGCAGTCCTAAACGGCCGCTGACATAATTATTCTTGAGGGAACGAGCCCCTCAAGAAGAAGAAAGAGAATATTATTTCAAATTAATCGGCGCGGGCCATAACGGTCAACGCGCGCGCCAGCATTTCCGTGCCTACTTTTCCGGCATCGAAATCGGCTTTTATCCTGCTGTATCTCCGAACGCACTCCTCGCGGCACGCCGCACGCACAACGACGTCGTTGACGATGCCGCTTGCGATTCTGTTTACGCCCATGTCGGTCGGCGACTTGTACGGGCACGACTCGCCCATCATCCGCTCCCAGATTTCGCGCAGAATAGGATAGCCCTCGACGTCGCGATTGTAATTTACGCGGATTTCGCCGTAAGCCAAAAAGTGATGAGGGTCGATCTGATTCTCGTCCTTAAGCTCCAGCGTCGCCGCTTCATACGCGACGTTCAGCGGATGCATCAAAGGGAGATTCCATACGGGAAACGTCTCGAATTTCGCATAACCCGCCCTGTTGCCGCGCTTCACCTCGTGATAAAGCATCGTAAGACACGTGGCGAACTTTCCCGAGCCGGGACCAGGCCCTGTAACGACGACGATCGGCTTGTCGGTCGGGATGTAATCGTTGCGTCCATAACCGGAATCGCTCACGATAGTATCAAGATCGTTGGGATAACCCTGAATCGGATAATGATAAAATACCGCCACGCCCGCGTCCTCGAGAGTCTTCGCGAAAGCGCGCGTCGAGGGGTGGCCGTCGAAGCGCGTTATCGCGACTCCGCGCACGGAGATGCCGAATTCGCGCATCGCGTTGATGAGCTTAAGGGTCTCTTCCTCGTACGTGGTACCGTAATCGGCGCGGCGCTTCTTCTGCTCGATATCGCCAGCGTAAATGCAAAGCACAAGTTCGGCCTGATCGCCTAAACTCTGCAGAAGACGGAGCTTTACGTTAGGATCGTACCCAGGCAGGCAGCGCGCGGCGTGATTGTCGTTCATCAGTTTGCCGCCGAATTCAAGATAGAGCTTGCCGTATTTCTCAGCGCGGCGGCGAATTTCCTTCGACTGCTCGCGAACATACTTATCGTTGTCAAATCCTAATCTCATTTACCCCGCCGATCCGCGTCAACGCTTTATGATTTCGTCGATGATTTTCTGGATATTTTCTTTGCAGCGCCCGCAGCCGCCGCCCGCCTTGGTGAAGTTCATGACCTCCTCGACAGACGTAAGCTGATTCTCCGTCACGACGCGGCGGATCTCATTCTCGGAAACGTTGTAACATGAGCAAAGAACGCTTTCTTCGAGATTCTTATCGGAATTCTCGCCCGTTTCGTAATTTTTTATAGCCGCTTCCATCGCTTCGCGGCCCATTACCGAACAATGCATTTTCTGGGGAGGAAGCCCGCCGAGATAGTCGGCGATCTCCTGATTCGTAATCTTTTTGGCCTCTTCGAGAGTCTTGCCGAGAACCATCTCGGTAAGCGCCGAACTGGACGCTATGGCGCTGGCGCATCCGAAAGTCTGAAATTTGGCTTCGGTTATTCTACCGTCTTCTCCGAGCTTAAACTGAAATTTAAGCGCGTCTCCGCAGGCAAGAGAGCCGACCGTCGCGCTGCCGTCGGGATTTTCAATCGTACCAACATTCCGGGGGTTCCGGAAGTGATCCATCATCTTATCAGAATAGTTCCACATATCGGGAGATATTATACCATAAAAAGGAACGGGCGGGTTGAACGAAATCCC
>JAGCJE010000034.1 GCA_017648225.1 Kiritimatiellia bacterium
CCATCAAGGAAGCGTCGCCCACGAGCTCCATCAAGAAGGGCTCCGTCGCGACGGCCGTCATCGTCCGCACGGGTCAGCCGATCCGCCGCGAGGACGGCTCCACGGTTCACTTCGACCAGAACGCCTGCGTTCTCGTCGACGGTAAGCTCAACCCGATCGGTACGCGTGTTTTCGGACCTGTCGCCCGTGAGCTCCGCGAGAAGAACTACATGAAGATTCTTTCGATGGCCCCGGAAGTGGTCTAATTCAAGGATTACTACCAATGGCTATCGCAAGAATCAAGAAGAACGACACGGTCATCGTCAAGAGCGGAACTTCCGCCGGCAAGACGGGTACCGTCGTCAGTGTCGACCCCAAGAAGGGTACCGCCATCGTTAGCGGAGTCAATGTCCGCAAGAAGGCGATGCGCCGCACGGAGAACACCCCCGGCGGAATCATCGATAAGGAAATGCCCATCAGACTCTGCAAGCTTATGCCTTACGATTCGGACAAGAAGTGCGCTACGCGCGTCAAGACCGAAATCAAGGATGGCAAGAAGGCTCGCGTCTCCGTCAAGAGCGGCAAAACCCTCTAACCCAAGGAACTGACCATCATGGCAAGACTTAAAGACGAATACACGAGCCGCATGGTTGCCGAGCTTGAGAAGAAGCTCGGAACCACGAACAAGATGGTCGTTCCCCGCCTCGAGAAGATCGTCGTGAACATGGGCTTCGGCATCGTTTCCAAGGACGAGCAGAAGCAGCTCGCTGACGACCTCATGGCGATCACAGGCCAGAAGCCCCAGCTCTGCCGCGCGAAGAAGTCGATCTCGAACTTCAAGCTCCGCGAGGGCATGATCATCGGCGCCAAGGTCACGCTTCGTGGTGAGCGCATGTGGGAATTTGCCGACCGTCTCATCTCGGTCGCTCTCCCCCGTATCCGCGACTTCCGCGGCGTCTCCAACCGTGGCTTTGACGGCCGCGGCAACTATACGCTCGGTCTCAAGGAGCACTCGATCTTCCCCGAAATCATCGCGGAAGGTTCGGCCCACTCCGGTATGGACATCACGTTCGTGACCAGCTCGACTGACAATAAGGCCGCCAAGGAGCTTCTCAACTCCATGGGTATGCCGTTCGCAGGGAGGAACTAATCATGGCTAAGCAGTGCTTGATTGAAAAGCAGAAGAAGACGCCCAAGTTCAAGGTTCGCGCGTACAACCGCTGCCAGCGTTGCGGCCGTCGTCACGCTTACATCCGCAAGTTCGGCGTTTGCCGTCTGTGCTTCCGCGAACTCGCTGTTGCCGGTCTCATCCCCGGTGTAACGAAGGCCTCGTGGTAATTATTAGAGGGAAGGAATCTTAAAATGACTATCGATCCCATTTCCGACATGCTCACGACGATCCGCAACGGTTTGAAGGCCCGCCTTCACTCCGTCGAGACGCCTGCGAGCAACATGAAGGGTGAAATCGCCCGCGTCATGAAGGAAGCCGGCTACATCGCCGACGTCGTCATGACCAGCGAATTTCCGAAGAAGCTCGTGATTACGCTCAAGTACTCCGATCGTGCCGTTCCGGCCATCACGGAGCTCAAGCGCATCTCGAAGCCTGGTCTTCGCAAGTTCGTATCGGTCCCCGAAATCCCTGCCGTTCTCGGCGGCATGGGCCTCGCCATCCTCTCGACCTCCAAGGGCGTCATGTCCGGTAAAGAGGCTCGTGCGGCGAAGGTCGGTGGAGAAATTCTTTGCACAATCGCATAATTCAGGAGCCATAAGACAATGTCTCGAATCGGAAAAGAACCCGTCAAACTCGCCGAGGGCGTAACAGTCACGGTCGAGGGTCAGAAAGTGACGGCTAAGGGCAAGCTCGGTGAGCTTTCCTACACGATGCATGAAGGCATCACGGCGAATGTTGAAGACGGTATTCTCAAAGTCGCTTGCGCCGACGATGATAAATACGGTAACTTCCACGGTCTCGCCCGCGCGCTGATCAACAACATGGTTATCGGCGTGTCGCAGGGCTACACGAAGCAGCTTTCGATCGAAGGTACGGGTTTCAAGGCTGTCCTCAAGGGCAGCGAGCTCGCTCTTTCGCTCGGTTTCGCGTCTCCCAAAATCTAC
>JAGCJE010000035.1 GCA_017648225.1 Kiritimatiellia bacterium
CCGGCATCCAGCTCGATCCCACCTTCGTCAAGGTCTGCTCCTGGTACGACAACGAGTGGGGCTATTCGAACAAGGTTCTCGAGATGGCTCGCGTCATCGCCAAGTAATCACGAGAGCGATAAAGAAAAAAATCCCTGCCGATCAGTCGGCGGGGATTTTTTTTAGGGACTAGCAAGCTTCGTATTGAATCACGCGGAAGCCGAAATATGGTACAATATCCGATATGGGAAAATCAGCGGAGTTGATCAGAGAGGCGGGATGTGCGGATTTCGCAGCCGCACGCGTAAAACGCCTGTTTAAAAGCGGTATGCTTTTAAGGGCGTTCGGCGCTCTTTTTTTTCTATGTGCGGCGCACGGGTGTGTTTTCTCGGACGGATCATCGGAAGTAGGTCCTCGGCCTGAGAAATGGGCGAAGCCCGTTGAGTGCGCGGGAGTGCCGAATCTGCACAGGGTAAACGATTCGCTTTACCGCAGCGCCCAGCCTACCGCCGAAGGAATGACAAACCTTGTCTCTCTCGGAATAAAGACGGTTGTCAATCTTCGGGATTTTCATTCCGACGAGGACGAGATCGGTTCGCTTCCGCTGAAAATGAAACGGATAGAGATTTTCACAGCGAATATGAAAGATGAATACGTGGATGAGTTTTTATCTGTCGTCGCGGACACGAACGCGACGCCCGTTCTGGTGCACTGTCAGCACGGCGCCGACAGAACGGGAACGATGTGCGCCATGTATCGCATACTGTGCGAAGGCTGGAGTGCCGACGATGCGATAGCTGAGATGCAGAACGGAGGTTTCGGATATCACTCCATCTGGTTGAATCTCCCGCGTTTCATTCGGAGGTCCGCGAAATCGCGCGGCAAATAAGTGAGAGATGAAAACTTATGACGGAATTATTTTCTTTTAAAACGATCGAAGAGGCCGAGGCGAAACTCGACTCTCTCGGCGGATATAAGGATCCTGCCGAAGTCGTTCCATTGAAGGGCGCGGGCGCCCATGAGGTCGCGGTAGGTCCGGTTCATGCGGGCGTCATCGAGCCGGGGCATTTCCGCTTTCAGTGCATGGGGGAAGACGTCTACAATCTTCAGATATTCCTCGGCTATCAGCATCGCGGCGTCGAGGAGGCGATGGTCAATGCGGGCGGGAATATCGCGCGCCAGACGGCGCTTGCCGAGACCTGCGCCGGCGACACTTCCGCCGCGGCCGCGATCGCGTTCGCGGAGCTGATGGAACGGGCGTTCCCGTTGCGCTTTCAGGCGCCGGACAACGAGGCTTTGCGATTGAGGAACATCCTTCTCGAACTTGAGCGCATCGCGAATCATACGGGCGACCTGGGTGCGCTCGCGGGGGACGTCGCGTTTCTTCAGACAGCGTCTTTCTGTGGACGGATCAGAGGAGAATATCTTAATATGACGGCTTTGCTCTGCGGCAACCGTTTCGGCCGCAACGCGATAGTGCCGGGCGGCGTGCGCACAGGTGACGCGGCGGATAAATACGGCGAAATCAAGACATGGATCGCTCGCGTGAAGCCGGAACTCGACCGGGCCCTTAAACTGATGTTCCATGAGCATTCCGTCTGCGACAGATTCGACGGGACGGGACGAGTCCCAAGGGACGTAGCCGAGTCGATCGGCCTCGTCGGGGTCGCCCGTCGCGCCTCGGTCGAGTTCAACGGCGACGTCATGGCGAGGGCTCTTGTGAGAAGAATCGAGATAAACGAGGCGCACACGAAAATCGCGAAGTTGATCGGAGGCGAAGCGCCCGCTTCTGAGACTCCCCGATTCGATGGCTTAAAGCCAGACGGGTTTACGGTCGTAGTTTCAACTTCCGCAGCGTGGCGCGGACCGCTGGTGCACGCGGCGCTATTTTCTCCGGATGCGAAGATGGTCCGTTACAAGATAGTCGATCCGTCTGCTCATAACTGGCCCGGGCTCGCATGGGCGCTTCGCGGCGAGCAGATCTCGAACTTTCCGATATGCAATAAATCATTCAACCTCTCGTACTGCGGAACGGACAGATAAAAGGTGGCACTATGTTGAAAGCGTTTATAGCGAGAATAAAAGAAGGATGCAGGACTGGCGCGTTTCCTCCGGCTGAGCCGAATCTGCCGCCTGATTTCAGGGGGCGTCCCGAGATAGACGAGGCGACATCGGCCGAAGAAGTCGAGGAGATGAAGAGTGTGTGCCCCGTCGACGGCGCGCTCGGGTTTTCAGAGGGCAAGGCGTTTATCGATATGGGGCGCTGCATTTTCTGCGGCCGCTGCGCCGCGAAGTGCACCAAGGTCAGATTTACAAGGGAGTATCGTCTCGGCGTATTCAAACGCGATGATCTCGTTGTCCGCGCGGGGGAGGGCGGGTACGTTCCGCCCGTCCAGACTGACGCCGAGGCGCTGCGGCTCAAAGGCTCTTTGCAGCTGCGCGAGGTTTCGGCGGGCGGATGCGCCGCATGCGAGCTCGACGCGAACGTTCTTGGCACTCCGGCCTGGGATATGGCGCGCTTCGGCATAAGATTCGCGGCCTCTCCCCGCCATGCGGACACCGTTTATCTGACGGGGCCCGTTTCGAGGAATATGCGGTCTGCTCTCGACAAAACGTACGCCGCTATGCCCGAGCCGAAATTTTTGATCGCGGCCGGAGCGTGCGCGATTTCTGGAGGATTATATGAACGCGGAGAATATCCCGCCGAGCCCGCGCTTTATATTCCCGGCTGTCCTCCCCATCCCGCGACGACGCTTGAGGCGCTTCTTCGTTTCGTCGGAGATATGTGATGCTTTCAGACGCTGAAAACGTGATTCTGGCGGCGGGGGCCTTTCCTAAAAAGGGCGGCGAGGCTCGGCGGATCCTCGATTCGGCGGAGCGCGTTGTCTGCTGCGACAGCGCGGCCGACGCGTTCAGGAGGAATTGCGAGCGCGAACCTTTCGCGGTCGTCGGGGACTGCGATTCTGTCAGGGGTAGATTCAGAAACGTCGTCAGAGTCGAGGAGCAGAATACGAACGATCTCGCCAAGGCGGTGGGATTCTGCCGCGAGAAGGGCATCGGAAATCTCGTCATCCTCGGCGCGACGGGCAAACGGGACGATCACAGTCTCGGCAATATTTTCAGGGCGCTCGATTTCGCCATCGACGTGGTTACGGATTATGGGCGGTTTACCGCTCTTGAGGGGACCAGGACCTATCAGGTCAAGCCGGGCGCGGGAGTGTCGGTTTTCGCCGTTGATCCGGAAACGGAAATGACGTCGAAGGGCCTTGTGTGGCCGCTCGACGGGGTCAGGTTCGAAAACCTCTATTGCGCGACGCTCAACAGGGCCGTGGGCGGCGAAGTGACCTTAAGTTCAACCAAACGTGTTTACATATATTTTCCTTTCAAATGAAAATCGTTCTTGCCAGCGCGAGCCCGCGGAGGGCCAAAATCCTTGAATCGTTAGGTGTTGATTTCATAGTCGTGAAAACGGACGCGAAGGAAGTCGCATACGATGACAACCCGTGCCGCACCGTTAGCGAAAACGCCCTTGCCAAAGGCGCCGCCGCAGGGTGCATAGACGTTCTTTCGGCGGATACGATCGTCTGGTATAACAACCGCATTTACGGCAAGCCGCGTTCCTTAGACGAGGCAAAAGAGTTTCTGCGTACGTTAAGCGGCGAGGTTCATTCGGTCTTTACGGGTGTCGCTTTCAACGGTGAGGTAAAAGTCGTGGAAAGCAAGGTCAGGTTCCGCGAGTTGACCGACGCGGAGATAGACGAGTATGTCGAGCGCGTCAGGCCGCTGGATCGGGCAGGCGCGTATGATATCGACGAGTCTGGCGATCTTATCGTCGAATCGTACAGCGGAAGCTACGAGAATATCATGGGGCTTCCGGTCGAGCCGCTCAAGGAGTGGGGTGTTGTCGAATGAATCGAGGTGCGGTAGGATTTTTCGATTCGGGTCTAGGCGGGCTCTGCATTCTTGAAGCTTTTAAGAAGGAGTGTCCTTCGGAGTCGACCGTATATATCGCCGACAGCGCGAACTGTCCTTACGGCAACAGAAGCGCGGAGGAAATCATCGCGCTTTCCGACGCAAACGTAAAAAAGCTTCTTGAGGCAGAATGCAAAATGATCGTGGTCGCTTGCAATACTGCGAGTGCCGCAGCGCTTGAATTTTTGCGCTCGAAATATTCCGATCTGCCGTTCGTCGGAATCGAGCCCGCCATCAAGCCCGCCGCGATGGAATCTAAAACTGGCGTTGTCGGCGTTCTTGCCACGGCGGGTACCTTCGGAGGGCGTCTCTACAATGAAACCAAGGCGAAGTTTGCGAAGAACGTAACGGTGATCGCGACGGTCGCCGACGAGTTCGTCGATCTTGTCGAAAGAGGCGATACGTCGGGCGAAGAGGCCGAGCGGATCGTCCGCAGAAAGATCGAGCCCTTGATCGCGGCGTCCTGCGATAAGATTGTTCTCGGCTGTACGCATTTTCCGCATTTGAGGCCTTTAATTGAAAAGGTCGCAGACGGCCGCGCCGAAATCGTCGAGCCTTCGCGCGCGGTTGCGCTCAGAGCGAAAAGCGTTCTCGAGGACCGGGGCCTCGCAAACCCCGGCGGAGGAGAGGCGAAACATATTTTTATTTCAACCCGGAAGGAGGATTTGAGATGACTCAACAGGCCGTTAATCTGGTTGAACTTCTTAAGGCGAACGGCAGGACGTGCGCGACGGCGGAGAGCTGCACGGGGGGGATGATCGGATCTCTCGTTACGGCCGTTCCCGGATCGAGCGAAGTGTATCTGGGCGGAGTCGTAAGTTACGCCAATTCCGTCAAGGAAGGAGTCCTGGGCGTTTCCGCCAGGACGTTGGAGACTTTCGGCGCTGTTTCCGAAAAGTGCGCGACGGAAATGGCCGAGGGCGCAAGGCTTTTGACGGGGGCGGATGTCGCCGTCAGCGTGACCGGCATCGCGGGTCCTGGCGGCGGGAGCGCCGAAAAGCCCGTCGGTCTCGTCTGGTTCGCCGTCGCGACCGAAAGCGGAACGCGCTCCGAAAAGGCGATTTTTGCGGGTTCGCGCGAGGATGTCCGTAGATCGGCCGCGATGCACGCCGTGGGCATGTTGACCGTAGCGGCGCTTGATATGGATTGAAGAATTCCTAAGATGCCGCAAAAGATGGTATAATATTTGAATATGAAAAAACCGAAAGAGCCGAATCAGAAAAAAATAGCCGCGCTTGTGAAGAGCCTTCTTATCGAACTGGGAGAGGATCCCAACCGCGAAGGTCTTAAGAAAACTCCCGAGCGTGTCGCGAAGTCCCTCACGTTTTTGACGCGCGGTTACCGCCAGAACGTTAAAACGGTAGTGAACGGAGCCTATTTCACCAGCGGCACAAATCATATGGTGATATTGAAGGACATCGAGCTTTATTCGATGTGTGAGCATCATATGCTGCCGTTCTACGGCAGGTGCGCCATAGGTTACATTTCGAAGGGTAAGGTTCTTGGGGTTTCCAAGCTTGCGCGTATCGTCGATATGTTCGCAAGGCGCCTTCAGATTCAGGAGCGCATGACCGAGGAGATCGCCAATGCGGTGATGGCGGAGTCTGGAGCCGAGGGCGTCGGCGTCGTCATCAAGGCGAAGCACCTGTGCATGATGATGCGCGGAGTGGAGAAGCAGAACAGCGAAATGACCACATCCGCCGTGTTGGGCTCTTTCCGCAGCGACGAGAAGGTGCGCCAGGAATTTCTGTCTCTTATCGGCTAAAGGAAAACACCAAAGATATGAAAAGACTTCTGACAATCCAGGATATCAGTTGTGTCGGACAGTGCTCGACCACCGTTGCGCTGCCGCTCATTTCGGCGTGCGGCGTCGAGTGCGCCATCCTGCCGCCGGCGATTCTTTCCAACCATACTGGCGGATTCAAGTCCTGGAGTTTCGCCGATCTGACCGACGAACTCGGCAATGTCGAAAAGAAGTGGATTGAGCAGGGTATCAAGTTCGACGCTTTTTATACCGGTTACGTCTGCGAAAGCCATATCGATCCGATTCTCTCCATAGTCCGTTCCTGTTCGAACGAGGGGGCGTTGAGGTTCGTCGATCCGGCGATGGCCGACAACGGCAAGCTTTATACCGGCTTTGCGGATGATTTCCCCTCGAAGATGGCGAGATTGTGCGCTGGCGCGGATTATCTTCTGCCCAATCTCACCGAGGCGGCGTTCCTGACGGGGTCCGAAGTGAAGCTTTCAGGATATACACGCAGTGAAATCGAGACGCTTATCGCGAAGCTTCATGCTCTCGGAGCGAAAAACGTGATTCTCACGGGCGTAAGCTTCGATCCCGGCGAACTCGGCAGCGCTGTAAGCGACGGAACGAAAATCGAATACGATTTCAATTCACGCCTGGAGCGTATGTCGCACGGCACCGGCGACGTTTTCGCGTCTGTCTTCGCGGGCGCCATCGTGCGCGGCAAAACGGCTCTTGAGGCGGCGTCGCTCGCGGCCGATATCGTCTGCGAGGCGATCCGCGTCACCGACGACGATCACTGGTACGGGGTTTCGTTTGAAAAGGCGATTCCAGCTCTGGTTAAGGCCCTTTGCTGAATCTGACGGCTTTTTGCGCAGAGAAGTGCGGATTTGTGGTAAAATATCTGATATATGAATAAACGATACCTTATATCTTTGATTGCCGCCATGGTTGCCGGCGCCGGTTTCGGTGTCGAATGGATGAATGTCGTTCCCGATTCAAGAGTCGGAGGACGTATGGCGTCGTGCGGCTATCTCAAGGGTAAAGTCGTTCTTCTTGACGTGCGCGATTATTCCGAAAACGCCGAAGCGGCCATGATGAAGCAGATACAGGACGTCTGGGCCGCGTACAAGTCGAAGCAGTTTGTCGCACTCGGCTCGCATGTCGGACCCTCCGGGTCCAAAGAGGCTGCGGGAAATCTGATAAAGTCTCTTCATCTGACGTATTCGATTTATTCGGATGTGGCCGTCAAAAACGACGAGGGAGCGCTCGAGGATCTTCAGCGCGGCGTTTATGTTTTCGGTTCGACCGGGAAACGTCTATATTTCGGCAAGGACCCCCGCCAGGCTATGGGTATTGTCGGAAGCGCGATATTCGCGGAAAGCATACCCGCTTCAACGGCGGGATGGAAAGCGGTGCTGGATTATGAGATCGCCAATCTTCCCGGTCAGGCGTATTTAAGGATACGGGATTTGAAAAATCACAAGGACGTACTTAAAAAACTTTCAAAGGAGTATCCCGACGATGTCAAGCGTTACGCCGCGACGTGGCGCGAGTACGGCGAGAATAGCGAAGTGAAAAAGCTTGCCAAACTCGTCGAAACGACGCGTCTTATCAAGGACCGCGACAAAAATTCCCGCGCTTCCAAAAGATTGAGCGCGGCGACGCTTGAAAATCTCATCAAGCAGTATTCTGTCCTTACCCAAAGCGAAAACTCTTTGATAGCTCAAGAAGCGAAGAACTCTCTGGCGGACCTGAAGTTTGTCAAAGCGGAGTTGGGGAGATGAGTTAGGAGTTTAGAGTTTAAAGATAAAAGGAAAATGAAAATGAAAAAAGTTTTGATGTTGACGGTCTCGTTCGCAGTCTTGGCGGCCAACGCGGTTTCATGGAAGGGGATCGGCGAGTCGAACTGGTATTCTGGACCGAAGATTACGGAGGCTGATCTTGAAGGCAAAGTCGTCATGGTCGACAAGTGGGGTGTTTTTTGTCCTCCGTGCCGTGCGCTTCTGCCCAAGATGCAGGATGTGTGGCAGAGTTTCAAGGGTAAGAATTTTATGCTTATCGGCGGGCACTGCCAGGGGCGCAAAGACTCCGAGGTTCAGGCTCTCGTGAAGGCCAACAAGCTTACGTTCCCGATTTACGAGGGTGCGGGTCTTGCCGTGAACGAACCGTCCTTTAGGGGGATTCCTTTTCTCTATGTGGTCGATCACCGTGGCAAGATTGTCTATCAGGGCCACAATCACAATATGGCCATTGAGGCGGCGCAGGCGGCTATTCTGGCGCTTGATCTGCCCCCTACGCTTCTGGGAGACGTCGTCATTGAGAAAGGCAGCCCTTACAAGTCGCTTGAGAAGCAGCTCATTCTCGGTAAAAACGTCACGTCCATCGTCAAGAAGCTCGAGAAGGATGTGAAGAACGCCGAGAAGCGCTCGGCCAAGCAGGCCGACAAGGACAACGCCGAAGTCGCGTCAAGGATTCTTGCCGCCATTGAGGATGCGCGCCGTGAAATCCCCGCCGAGATCGAACGTAAGAAAAGCTCCAATCCGCCCGACGCGCTTGAGCTTTTAATCAACTATTCAAAGACATTCCCGAAGGACAGCGTTGAACTTAAAAAGCAGATTCCCGAATTGAGGAAGGCCGCCGCAGAGTGGAAAAAGGCGGAGAAGGCGAAAGAGTCTGAAGCAAAGAAGCGCAAGTGAGATGAACAAGATGCAGAACATAACGGAAATTCTCGATCATAACGCCAAGACGTGGCCAGAGGACGTCGCGCTTGTGGAAATCAATCCACAGGAACTTGAGTCACGGCATACGACATGGCGCGAATATTCGCTCATCGAAAGCTCACCGATCGAGGCTTTCAGAAGCGAAATGACATGGCGGGAGTTCAACGAGAAGGCCAACCGGTTCGCGAATTTTCTTTTGAGCCGGGGGCTCAAGCGCGGCGACAAGGTCGCGATTCTTCTCATGAACTGCATCGAGTGGCTGCCGATCTATTTCGGCGTTCTCAAGGCGGGCTGCATGGCCGTGCCGCTCAATTTTCGCTATACCGCCGAAGAGATCAAATACTGCATAAACCTCGCCGACGCCGATACTCTCGTTTTCGGACCCGAGTTCACGGGACGCGTCGAGCAGATCGCCGATCAGATCCGTCATTTGAAGATGCGTCTTTATGTCGGCGGCGACTGTCCGAGTTTTGCCGAGAGCTATTCGAGCCTTGTGTCGTACGCTTCCTCGCGTGCGCCTGCGATAACAATGAAGTCTGAAGATGATGCCGCGATTTATTTCTCGTCGGGTACTACGGGTTTTCCCAAGGCGATCGTTCTTACGCACGAGTGTCTTCTTCACAGTTGCAAGGTGGAACAGAATCATCACGGCCAGAAAAAGGAGGATACGTTCCTCTGCATTCCTCCGCTGTACCATACCGGCGCGAAGATGCACTGGTTCGGCAGTTTTCTCGTTGGCGGGAAGGCGGTCCTTCTCAAGGGCGTCAAGCCGGAGTGGGTTTTGCGTGCCGTCAGCGAGGAGAAGTGTTCCATCGTCTGGCTTCTGGTGCCGTGGGCCCAGGATATTCTCGATGCGATCGACCGCGGCGATGTGAAGCTCGAGGAGTACGATCTTTCGCGCTGGCGCCTCATGCACATCGGCGCCCAGCCCGTGCCGCCCGCTTTGATAAAGCGCTGGAAGAGCGTCTTTCCGCACCATGATTACGACACCAACTACGGCCTTTCCGAGTCGACGGGCCCCGGCGCCGTCCATCTCGGCGTCGAGAATATCGATCACGTCGGCGCCATCGGCGTCGCCGGTTACGGCTGGCAGACGAAGATCGTCGGTACGGACGGCGTAACGCCCGTAAAGCCCGGCGAAGTCGGCGAGCTCGCTCTTAAGGGCCCCGGCGTCATGAAGGAATATTACCGCAATCCCGAAGCGACCGCCGAAATACTCAAAGAGGGCGGTTGGCTTCTGACAGGCGACATGGCTGAAGAGCGCGACGGATTCATCTACCTCGTCGACCGTGCGAAGGACGTCATCATTTCCGGAGGCGAGAATCTCTACCCCGTTCAGATCGAAGACTTCCTGCGCGCCAATCCCGCCGTCAAGGATGTTGCGGTGATCGGGCTTCCCGATCCGCGTCTGGGGGAAATCGCGGCGGCCATCGTGTCCGTCAAGGAGGGTATGTCCCTTTCAGAAGACGACGTCAACGATTTCTGCCTCGCGCTGCCGCGTTACAAGCGTCCGCGCAAGATCATCTTCGCCGAGGTTCCCCGCAATCCGACGGGCAAGATCGAGAAGCCTCTTTTGAGGAAGCGCTACGGTGCCGACGCGCTCGTCGCCCAGCAGAACGGCATTCCCGCGTAAGCCAAGGTGATGCGCGAGAAGCTTTCGTCGAGACTCGGGTTTTTGATGCTGGCGGCAGGAAGCGCCGTCGGGCTCGGGAACGTGTGGCGCTTTCCGTATGTCGTCGGCGAAAACGGCGGGGCGGCGTTTGTTATCGTCTATTTAGCGTTTCTCGCGCTTCTCGGCTTTCCGCTTCTTGCGGTCGAACTCGGCATCGGACGCGGGGCCAACAGGAGTCTCGCCGCTGCACTCGGCACGCTCGCCCCGCCGCGGTACGCGGCGATATGGCGCAGAATCGGGTCTTTTCTCGCTGCGGGATGCTTCGTTCTGATGATTTATTATACCGATGTATGCGGATGGCTTTTGAAATATGCGGGCGACTATGCGACGCTATCGCCACCTGTCGGCGCGAATTCGTTCAGCAAACTGACGGCGAACTGGAAGGTTTGCGGAGTTTTTATGTTAGCGGCTGTCGCCATTTCGACCTTCGTTTGTCTGATTGGTGTCGTCAAAGGAGTAGAGCGCGTCACGAAATGGATGATGCTTTCGCTCTTGGTGCTTCTTGTCGTTCTTGCAGTAAAGTCGCTGACGCTTTCCGGTGCGTCCGAGGGGCTTGCGTTCTATCTCAAGCCTGATTGGGCAAAGTTTATGGAGAATCCTCTCAAGTCGGTTTTTGCCGCGATGGGGCAGGCGTTCTTCACGCTTTCGCTCGGAATAGGTTCGATGACCATTTGCGCGAGCTATGTAGGAGAAGATCACTCCCTGGTTAAAGAGTCGATTGTGATAATCGTCATCGACACGTTTGTCGCCTTGCTTGCGGGCCTTGTGATTTTTCCCGCGTGCGCGACATACGGGGTCGAGTATACTTCCGGTCCGGGGCTTATCTTCGAGGCGCTGCCGAAGGTGTTCGAGAAGATGCCTGGCGGTGTCGTCTGGGGATGCGTGTTTTTCATGTTTCTTGCTCTCGCCGCGCTTACTACCGTAATAGCGGTTTTCGAGTGTCTTATCGCAGGGATTATGGACGTGTTCGGCTTAAAGCGCGTCACCGCTTCTTTGATCGTCGGGCTTACGGTGGCAACGCTCTCGATGCCGTGCGTTATGTGGGAAAGCGTTCTTGAATGGGAGGACTTCGCGGTAAGTCAGCTTTGGCTTCCGATAGGCGCTCTTGTTCAGGCGGTATTCGTGGTGAACGGCACGTTCGGCTGGGGCTGGGATAAGTTCCAGGCCGCAGTTTCAACAGGCAGAGGTCTTAAAATGCCTTCGTTCATGAAATGGCATTATGTGCTTGCTGTTCCCGTTCTGATACTTATTGTTCTCGTCAGCGGATTTTTTAAAGACTGAACATTCTTTTGTTCGCCATATCCCCCGACTTCAATCCAGGATATTCCAGGGTTGTTTTACATAGTAAAACAAGGGTTAAATATGGTATAATATAAGGCAATATGAGCGATGAAAAAATAGATGCCGAAGTGCCCGTTGAGATTCAAAATCCTGCAGTGGCGAA
>JAGCJE010000207.1 GCA_017648225.1 Kiritimatiellia bacterium
CGGGAAAACTAAGGTTAAGGTTGAGGGCGTGCCTGCTAAACTCGTTGGTGCCGAAGAGGTTAAGCATGCGCCGGGTGACGCGCCTTGCTGCACATGCGGTGTCGGCATGGGCAATGGCGGATGCTGCAAGTAAGGGATTCATAACAGAAAGGTACACAACGGCGGATATTTCGTCGTTGTGTATTTTTTTTGTTTCAGCCGCATGTTTTGCTGTTTAAAAGATGTGGTCGTCGGAGCGTCCGATAAGAGACGTTATCTGCTTTTTGTAGAGATTTAAAAAAATCCCGCGATGGCGAACGCAACAAATGATTTGGCGGCGGTTAAAATGCGTCCGTACCTGGGCCGCTTTGCGTTCAGTCCTTTTTTTTGGTATAATTTAGAGTCAAAAGGGCTTATACGCCCGAAGGGGAAATTATGAATAAATATATGGATTCTTTCATGAAGGCCTTTCCTTACGAAGGTCTTACCTATGACGATGTCACGCTTGTGACTCAGTATGCCGACTTTTTGCCTGACGATACGTCGCTTGAGACGAATCTCACCAGCCGCACGAAGATGAAAATTCCCTTCATCTCCGCCGCGATGGATACGGTAACCGAAGCTCCTATGGCTATCGCGATGGCTCTCGCGGGCGGTATCGGCGTTATTCATAAAAACCTTGAAGAAGACGAGCAGGCTCGCGAAGTCGCCAAGGTTAAGAACTATCTCAACGGCCTTATCCCCGCTCCCGTCTGCTTCCATGAGAACGACGACATCAGCTTTTTGAGAAGCGAGAAAAAGCGCATGGGGCTTAAGTTCAACGGCTTTCCCGTTCTCGATAAGAACGATAAGCTCGTAGGCATGATTACCTCGTCCGATATGCGCTTTGCTCCGATGGAGGCTAAGAAGCTCAAGGATGTCATGCAGCACGCTCCCATTACGGCCGCTCCCACGACATCGCTTAAGAAAGCCTATGATCTTATGCGCGCGGCCAAGGTCGGCAAGCTTCCCCTCGTCGATAAGGCCGGCCGCGTAGTCGGTCTTTACAGCTTTACCGACGTTCAGCGTCTCGTCGAGAATCAGAATCCGACGTACAACTGCGACGATAAGCATCGTCTCAGGGTCTCCGCTTCCGTTTCCGGCGGCAAGGGCGACCTGAGCCGTCTCGAGAAGCTCGCCGAGGCGGGCGTTGACGTTGTCGTCGTCGACAGCGCCCACGGCCACTCGAAGGGCATTATGGAAATGACGAAGTACATCGTCAAGCACTTCCCGAAGATCGACGTTATCGCGGGCAACATCGCCACGGGCGAGGCCGCTCTCGCGCTCGCGAAGTGCGGCGCCCATGCCGTCAAGGTCGGCATCGGCCCCGGCTCCATCTGCACGACGCGTGTCGTATGCGGCGTGGGAATTCCCCAGCTTACGGCCGTTTACAACGCCGCCAAGGCTCTTCGCGGAACGGGTGTCGCGGTTATCGCCGACGGCGGAATCAAGCTTTCGGGCGACGTTCCCAAGGCTCTCGCGGCGGGCGCCGATTCCGTCATGCTCGGCTCCGTTCTCGCGGGTACCGAGGAGTCTCCGGGCGAGAAGATCTACTCCAACGGCCGTCAGTATGTCGTTTATCGCGGCATGGGTTCGATGGCGGCGCTCAAGAACGGTAAGGGTTCGCGCGCCCGCTACTTCCAGGACAACGAGTCCGACGACGATCTCGTGCCTCAGGGTATCGAGGGAATGGTTCCCTATTCCGGTCATGTGAAGTCGATCATGACCCAGTTCTGCGGCGGCCTTAAGGCGTCGCTCGGCTACTGCGGCTCCAAGACGATCGAAGAGCTTCAGAAGAAGGGCAAGTTCTTCCGCATCACGACCGCGGGACTTAAGGAGGCGCGTCCTCACGATATCACAATCACAAAGGAAGCTCCCAACTACCGCACGTGATAAATGGCGAAGAGTCTTAAAGATTACGCCAAGGAATGGCTCGATACATTGGTCGTCGCGATTTCGGTCGCGATGGCCTTTCGCGCTTATTTCTACGTGCCGTTCAACATCCCGACCGGCTCGATGCAGCCGACGTTGTACGGTAATCATTTTCAGCCTTGTGAAAATCCCGGCGTCTGGGAGACGACGCCTCTAAAGTGGCTCAATTGGCTCGCGTCCGGTCGGGACTACAAGGAACTTGTGGCTCCGTTCGACGGCGAGGTATGCGCCGAGAAACGCGCGGACGACGGGCGCGTGGTCGTTTATGTGGCCTCTGCGTTAAGGCGTTCCGAGGAGATTAAGGTTCCCGACGATGCTTTAACCCATATCGAGAAATCTTTGAGCGACGGTACTGAAACGTTGAAATTCCTCGGAGAAACGGGAAGCCGCGCGCAGGTTCTTATGTCCGTCAGGAGCAATCCTGGGAGTTCCATGTTGGGCGTCTATCCGTATCGTGTTAAAAAGGGTCAGAAGATTTTTGCCGGATACGATACATCGGGCGATTTTGTTTTCGTAAACAGATGGAAATGGAATTTCAGAAAGCCGGCCCGAGGCGATGTGATGGTTTTTTCGACAACGGGTATCGACGGTCTTATGCAGGGAACCCATTACATCAAGCGCGTGACCGCGCTCCCGAATGAAACTATCGAAATTACCGAAGGCGGCGATGTCGTTATTGACGGTAAAGTTATGCCGCCGTTAAAGCCGATGACGGGCGCGCGCGGCGAAGCGACTCCCAAGCCCAATCCCGGCCGCAGCAAGAACGGGTTCGCGATGAACGGTAAGGTTAAGCTCGGCGACAATGAATATTTCACTTGCGGCGACAATTCCGACAACAGTCTGGATAGCCGTTATTGGGGCGCGGTTCCCGAAAAGAAGGTTACGGGCAACGCCGCGTGTGTTTTTTGGCCGATCATCAATCCTAGATGGGGGACGATAAAATGAGTGATGTGCAGTTGATTCAGACGCCTTGCGTATTTGGCGAGAACGGTAATTTTCTTTTAGAGCGCGAACTCGGAAGAGGCGGTATGGGCGGCGTCTATCTCGGGCGCGACAAAATGCTCGACCGCCCTGTCGCGGTAAAGGTGATGCTTAAGGAATTCGGTGCAGACGCCGAGTTCGTGGAGCGCTTTAAAAAGGAGGCCCAGGCCGCCGCGCGTCTTATCCACCCCAATATCGCCCAGATATATTCGTACGGTATCGCCGATGAAATGCCGTATATCGCGATGGAGTTAGTCGCAGGAGGTTCGCTCGATCAGATTATGCGCAATTCAGGCGCGAATAGCGACGTTCCCCGCATTATGAAGATATGCGAGCAAGTCGCCCAGGCGCTCCGCTGCGCCGCCGATCAGGGCCTTGTTCACGGCGATATCAAGCCCGAGAACATTCTCTTAGATTCCAACGGTAACGCCAAGCTTGTGGACTTCGGTTTGGCCGCGATGCAGAAGGATACTGACGAGATATGGGGTACGCCTTATTATATCGCGCCCGAGAAGGTCCGCAAAGAGGCAGTGGATTATCGAGCCGATATGTATTCTCTGGGCGGAACGCTTTATCACGCGCTTTGCGGCGTCGCCCCGTTCGAAGGTAACGACGCCTCGTCAGTGGTGAGAAAACGCTTTGAAGTTATTCCGCGCAAACCGAGTGAAGTGCGTTCCGGACTCTCACCTCAGATTGACGCTCTTGTCATGCGGATGCTCGCGTTCAATCCCGGGGACCGCTATCCGTCGTTCGAGGCTCTGCTCGCCGATTTTAAGGCGGTCATGACAATCGGTCTTTCGTCTTCTCAGATTCTCAAGCCCATAGGGTCGCCGGCGGAATCTTCTTCGACTAAAGCCTCCGGCGGAAAAAAGAAGATTATGCTGAAGCCCAAAAAGGGGATCACGATCAAGCCCAAATCCGAATCCGACAGCGGCGATGAAGAAGCCGGGGAATCGGATGCGTCAGGGAAGAAGTCTTATAAATTCAAGATAAATCCGGAAAACGGTTCCGAAGGTCAGTCAGAATACGAGGATGAAGAGTCTGGCGGTAATATCGGCGCTAAAATCGCGATGTTTGCCGGCATAGTGATCGGCATAATCGTTCTTGTCGGAGGCGGACTGTGGTTCCTGTCGGAACAAAATAAAAAGAGCAGTGCCGAGTCTGTAGAGGCCGGAGTAAAGGATCAGATTAACGCTGACAAGGAATTTCTCCAAAAGGCGCGTGAGCAGGCTGCGGAAAAACTCGAAAAGATCGATGAATGCACCTCGATGGTCGTTTCAAGGATGCAAAAGGGCTCCGATAATCTCGCGGCGATTTTCAAAGGCGGCGAATACAGCGTCTTCTTCGAGAACATTAAGCCTGAGAAGACTGCGGATCTGATCAAGGCCGAGAACGCCCTGAATCCGCCCAAGCCGGTCGAAACGCCCGCCGAGGGTCAGACAGCCGGCGCGAACGGCGCCGCGAATCAGGCGGTAGCCCCTCAGCCCGCTCAAGCGCCCAAGGCGCTGACTCCGGAGGAGGCTAAGGCGAAAATACAAGAGGAAATTGCCGCAGGCAAACGATTCCGTCTGCCTACCGAGGACGAGAGTGATCCCGCTTCTCCCGAGTATCAGGATTATCTGAAGGAAAAGAAAGAATGGGAGGCCGCCCAGAAGGCCAAGCGTGAAGCAGAAGAGGCCGCTAAAAATTCCAATGTCGCCGAGACCGACGCCGCGGAAGGTGCGGGATCTCAGCTAGAAGCTCCGCCGTGCGTCGCCAAGATGCAGGAACTTTGGCGCAAGTCGTATTCCATTCAGGCCAAAATTCTCAGCACAAAGAAAGAGGTGAACGACCTTATCGCGAAGATCGACGCTAACCTTTCCAATATTGGGTACAACAATGGGGTTAAGGCCGCGTTGAGAACGTTTGTGATGGAGGTCGAGCCTCAGGTCAAGTCGTTCGACGGAAAGATAAGCGAAATCAAAAAAGAAATCAACGGTTTGAATTCCGAGATCAAAAAGCTCAACGGCAAAACCAAGACCGAAGAGGACAGAAAGCGTTATCTC
>JAGCJE010000208.1 GCA_017648225.1 Kiritimatiellia bacterium
CCGTCCACGTGCCGCTTTCGATCGAAGCGCAGATGGAATCGAAGCTCATGATGCTCGCTTCGACTTCGATCTTCTCACCCGCTTCGGGCAAGTCCGTCATGACTCCTACCCAGGACGTCTGCTTGGGACTTTACTTCCTTACCGTTCCTTCGCAGCAGGATAAGCTCGCCGGTAAGATCGCCGGCAAGACCGACTGCTCCGGCGAACATCTTCCGCTTTTCAACGACATCGGTGAAGTGGAGTTCGGCATTGCAGAGGGCGCGATCAGCTATCACACGCGCATCCGCTACCGCAACCCCGACTTCGGCACGACGGGCCGTCCCCACGGCGTGACCGACAAGCGTACGATCGAGACGACCGCCGGCCGCGTTATCTTCAACGACGTCTGGCCTGAAGGCATGGGCTTCTGGAACGACAAGTGCTCGAAGTCGACGATCGGCAAGCTTATTCTCGACTGCCACAAGGTCGCCGGCCACGACGTCACCGTCGAGGCTATCGACAAGCTCAAGAGCCTCGGCTACCAGTTCGCCACGATTTCCGGCGCGTCGATGGGTCTTAAGGACATGATCCGTCCCGCCGACAAGGACGCCGAAATCGAGAAGGCCCGCAAGGAGGCCGACAAGGTTCAGCAGCAGTTCCAGCAGGGTATCATCACCGACGGCGAACGTCACAACAAGATCGTCGATATTTGGTCCGCTACGACCGAGAAGGTCGGTGACGAGCTCTACAAGACGATCGATAAGAACATCAGCCCCGAGAACAAGAATCCTACGGAATTGAACCCCGTTTACATGTTCGTCGACTCGAAGGCTCGTGGTTCCAAGCTCCAGATCCGTCAGCTCGCCGGTATGCGCGGCCTTATGGCGAATCCTTCGGGCGATATTATCGAACGCCCGATTACCGCGTCGTTCCGCGAGGGTCTGTCGGTTCTCGAATACTTCATTTCCTCCCACGGTGCGCGTAAGGGTCTTGCCGATACGGCTCTCAAGACGGCCGACGCCGGTTACCTTACCCGTAAGCTCGTCGACGTCTCCCAGGACGTCATCATCACCCAGGAAGACTGCAACACCGTTAACGGTATTGAGGTCGAGGCTATTATCGAAGGCGACGAGGTTAAGGTTTCTCTCGGCGACCGAGTTCTCGGCCGTACGGCTCTTTATGAGGTTCGCGATCCCAAGACCGATGAAATCATCGTCAAGGCCAACGAGGAGATCAACGAGGCCGCCTGCGCCGAAATCAACAAGCGCGGCGTAGAGAAGATCTGGATTCGCTCCGGTCTCACCTGCGACGCCGAGCACGGCATGTGCGCGAAGTGCTACGGCCGCGACCTTTCCACGGGCCGCGAGGTCGAGATCGGCACCGCCGTCGGCATCATCGCCGCCCAGTCCATCGGCGAACCCGGCACTCAGCTCACGATGCGTACGTTCCATATCGGCGGTACGGCGTCCGCTACGGCGAAGATTCCCGAAATCGTTCTCAAGAACGAGGGTGTCGCCAGGTTCGTAGACGTTCGTAAGGTGCGCAACGACGAAGGCAACGAGGTCGTTCTCAACAAGAACGGATCGCTCGAGATCTACTCGAAGAGCGGAGCCAAGCTTGACACCTATCAGCTTCAGATGGGTACGACGCTTCTTATCGAAGACGGCGCCGAAGTCAAGAAGGGTCAGAAGGTCGCCATTTGGGATCCTCACTCGGTGCCTGTTCTTTCCGAGGCCGCCGGCGAAATCGTGTTCGTCGACTTCGAAGAGGACGTTTCCGTCAAGACCGAGACCGACCGCGTCACGGGCGCGAAGACGCTCGTCGTTCTTCCGACCTCCGAATCCAATCTCCATCCGCGTATCGAGATTCGCAACGCCGACGGAAAGATGCTCGACTCGCACGACATTCCTACCGGCGCTATCGTCATGGTCCGCGACGGCATGAAGGCCACGGCCGGTATGCTTCTGGCGAAGACTCCGCGCGAGGCCGCCAAGACCCGCGACATTACGGGCGGTCTTCCGCGCGTTGCCGAGCTTTTCGAAGCCCGTCAGCCCAAGGACGCCGCTGAAATCGCGAAGATCGAGGGCGTCATCGAGTTCGGCGACAATATCCGCGGCAAGCGCTGCGTGAAGGTCGTCGACTCCATCACCGGTCTTACCGAGGAGCACCTCATCCCGATGGGCAAGCAGATCGTCGTGTTCAAGGGCGACCGCGTCAAGAAGGGTCAGCAGCTTACCGAAGGTCCCGTCATTCCTCAGGAGATCCTCGAGGTCTCCGGTCCTCAGGAACTCGAGAAGTATCTCGTCAACGAGGTTCAGCAGGTCTACCGTCTCCAGGGCGTGGAGATCAACGATAAGCACATCGAAATCATCGTCCGTCAGATGCTCCGCAAGGTCAGCATCACGAACCCCGGCGATACCGACTTCCTCTGGGGCGAGCAGGTTTCGCGTCAGACGTTCCTCAAGGTCAACGAGGAGATGATGATGTCCGGCCGTCGTCCCGCCGAGGCTCAGCCCGCTTTGCTCGGCATCACGAAGGCCGCTCTCGAGACCGACTCGTTCATCTCGTCCGCGTCGTTCCAGGATACGACCCGCGTCCTTACCGAGGCCGCCACGATGGGCCGCGTCGACGAACTCCGCGGCTTCAAGGAGAACGTCATTCTCGGCCACCTCATCCCCGGCGGTACCGGCTTCCCGCTCCATCGCCACCTCAAGCTCGTTCCTCTCTGCGATACGATTTCCGACGAAGAGATGGATCAGCTCCGCGAAGAGCAGCGTAGGCGCCACGAGGAACTCTACGGAATTCCTTCTTCGGGTCTCCCCGGCGAAGAGAACGACAACGAGGACGATCTCGGCGAGCCCGTTCTCATCGCCGATACGGGCGACAACTCCGTCGACGGCGGCGACATGCTCACGAGCGACGATATGGGTATCGTCGACGGAGGCGACGATCTTCTCGGCTGAAAACCTGAGAAGAATTACTGAACGAAAAGGCGCGGGAAACCGCGCCTTTTCGTTTTTTCGGATTTTTTTATTTTCCCTCTTGCAATGTGAAGTCCGAATATGATATACTTTATGCCAACAACACGTTCGGGTGTGGCGCAGCGGTAGCGCAGTTGACTGTTAATCAATTGGTCACTGGTTCGAATCCAGTCACCCGAGCCATTTAAAACCGAAAGAATCCGCCTTGAAAAGCGGATTTTTTTGTTTTCTGAATCTTGTCGGTGTAGCAGGCGTACCGGCGGGGATTCTTCATCAGAAGAGTTTTGATTCAAAGACGGCTCTTAAAAGGAAACCGGAGTTAACCGAAATGAAGAAAGGTAATAAGGAAATTACGTTTACGGCTGTTTTGCTCGGCATAATGATTTCAGTTGTGTTCGGTGCGGCGAACGCTTATCTGGGTCTGAGAGTCGGCCTTACGGTTTCCGCGTCGATTCCGGCGGCGGTGATTTCGATGGGCGTTCTCAGGATCGTTTTAAGGAGAGATTCGATTCTCGAGAATAATATAGTCCAGACGATCGGCTCGGCGGGAGAGTCCCTGGTGGCGGGCGCTATTTTCACAATGCCGGCGCTTTATCTATGGGCGGAAGAGGGCGTGTGCCTTCCGCCTGGATTTTTTCAGCTTACCGTAATTGCGCTGTTGGGCGGTGTTTTAGGTGTTTTGCTGATGATTCCCGTGAGAAAGCCGCTTATTGTAGATGAAGATAAGACTTTGCCTTTCCCTGAAGCGCGTGCATGCGCCGCGGTTTTGCGCGCGGGAGAAAAGGGATCCGGTCTAGCGCGAGACGTCTTTATAGGGCTTGGGTTGGCCGCTCTTGTAAAGTTCATTATCGATTTCTTCAAATGGATTCCTGCGGCAATATCGTTTCCCATAAGGCGACTGCGCGGAGAAGTAGGGCTGGAACTTTCTTCGGCGCTTTTGGGTGTAGGATATATTGTTGGAACTAAAGTTTCGACTCTTGTTTTTGCGGGATCATTTTTAGGATGGCTTATACTTATTCCGCTTTTTTCATTTTTTTATGAGCCCGCAACCAAGGCCTATCTTGAAGGCGGTGCCATAGCCGTCTGGAAGGATTACGTCAGATATGTCGGAGCGGGAGCGATAGCGACTGGAGGTCTTATTTCCCTTGTTAAGACGTTGCCGACCTTTTTCAGGGCTTTTTCACGAACCGTTTCGTCCTCGTGTTCCGGCGACGATACCGGGGATATTCCCCTTAAACGTGTTGCGGCCGGCGTGGCGGCGGTTGTTCTTCTCATAGTGCTCCTCCCACAGGTCCCCGTAGGCGTCGGCGGAGCGTTGCTGATTGCGCTTTTCGGCTTTTTCTTCGCAATCGTTTCTGCGCGGATGGTGGGACTGGTAGGATGTTCCAACAATCCTGTCTCGGGCATGACGATAGCAACGCTCGTCGTTTCGGCTTTCGCCCTTAAAACCTGCGGCGTCGTAGGGGCCGCCGGAATGGTTTCGGCGATAGCGATAGGCAGCATGGTATGCATAATCGCCGCATTGGCCGGCGATATGTCCCAGGATTTGAAGACCGGCTGGCTTATCGGAGCTACGCCGTGGAAGCAGCAGGTCTGTGAATTTGTCGGAGTTGGTGTCGCAGCCTTTACCGTGTCGGGAGTTCTACTCCTTCTGCATAAGGCCTGGGGTTTCGGCAGCGAGGAGATTTCAGCTCCCCAGGCGATGCTTATGAAGTCCGTCACGGAGGGCATTATGGGCGGAACCCTGCCATGGGGTCTTTTGTTCATCGGAGTCGGAATCGCCGTAGTTATCGCGTTGTGCCGATTACCGGTGATGCCCTGCGCTTTAGGCATATATCTGCCGATAAACCTGAACGCGACTATCTTCGCGGGAGGTCTGCTGAGATGTCTCATGGACCGTTTCAGACCTGGAATCTCCTCGCGCATCACGCTTCTGTCGGCCGGACTTATAGCCGGTGAAAGCCTGTGCGGAATATTGCTCGCGATCCTCGCCGTTCTCGCGTAGCCGCGTGCAGCGCTCCTCAATAAAATTCCTGCTTGCATATAAGGCAAAAATTAGGTATCATTCACCTATATTTCCTAAAGGAGGTGCCAAGAATTGAATGATGACTTTCTCGTCTTCGATCACGTGACGAAACGTTTCGGCGCGATGACCGCTGTTGATGATGTGTCGCTTACTATAAAAAAGGGTGAGTTCTTTTCTCTGCTCGGCCCGAGCGGATGCGGAAAGACCACGCTTTTGCGTATGCTCGGTGGGTTCGAAAAACCCGATTCCGGGCGCATTTATCTTGAGGGTAAGGATATTACCGATCTTCCGCCGAACCAGCGGCGCGTTCATACCGTTTTTCAGAATTACGCGCTCTTTCCGACGATGACGATCTGGGACAACATCGCTTTTTCGCTGAAGCTTGCAAAACGCCCGAAAGATGAGATCGAGGAGAAGGTCGACGAGATTCTTGAGATGATTCAGATGTCGGAGCATGCCTGGAAATACCCGAATCAGCTTTCAGGCGGACAGAAGCAGCGTGTCGCCATCGCCCGCGCCCTCGTCGACAGGCCCCAGGTTCTGCTTCTCGACGAGCCTCTTGCGGCTCTCGACCTTAAGCTTCGCCAGCACATGCTCATCGAGCTTGATACGATCCATGATCAGGTCGGCATTACGTTCATGTACGTCACCCACGATCAGGGCGAGGCGATGAGCCTTTCCGACCGTATCGCCGTAATCAACCGCGGCAAAGTCGAACAGCTTGACGGTCCGGCCAAAATCTACGAGGCCCCGGCTTCCCGCTTTGTGGCGTCGTTCATCGGAGATACCAACTTCTTCTCCGGTGAAATAACCTCGATCGACGGTGATTACTGCATGATTCAGACGGAAGGGTTCCCTGTAATCAAGGCTTATAACGACAGAAATCTCGCCGTTGAACAGCGCGTCGACCTTTCGGTGCGCCCTGAGAAGATCCGTGTCACGCTCGAGCCCCCTCCACCCGAGAAGGGCGCCGGCATCAACGTCTTTCCCGCGAAAGTCCAGGATATCGTCTATCAGGGAGTTTATACCAAGTACTGGATCAAGGCCGGTGATCTGCGCATTGCGGCTTTAAAGCCCCATTCTCGGTTTCTTCTGGACCAGGAGACGATTACTTGGAACGATGATGTTTTCGTCTGGTGGCATCCCGACGACGGCTACATGGTGGAAGTGAAATGAGTGCCCCTCTGAAATCGAAGAAGGCCGAATGGCTTACGACTCTGCCGTCGTTCGTGTGGCTCTTGCTGTTCTTCGCCGTTCCGGCGCTGATCGTTCTCGCGTTCACTTTTCACGCGCATACTCCCAACGGCGGCGTAGGCGAGTGGAGTCTTTCGACCTGGCGCGATCTCGTCGATCCGGACTATCCGGCCATCGTCTGGAAGACGATACGGATATCATTCGAGGTTACGTTCTGGTGCATCCTTCTTTCTCTTCCGTGCGCGTACGCGATCGCGCGTCTTCCGAAGCGCTGGCGCGCGATCGTCGCGGGCGCGATAATGATGCCGTTCTGGACGAGTTTCGTCGTGCGGGTGTTCGCATGGAAAACTCTTCTCCATCCCGAAGGCTGGCTGCAGGCGTGTTATCTTACCTATCTGAAGGTTTCCGAATGGATTTTCGATTGGCTTCCCGGATTTCTTCAGAAATTTTTCATTTGGATAGGCTTTGCCTCCGCGGATCGTGTGGATCCCATGCTTTCGACTATTCTAGATTCCGAATCCGCCGTGGTTCTTGTGTCCGTGTATACGTTTCTTCCTTTTGCGATCATGCCTATGTATACGGCCGCAGAGAAGTTTGATTTCTCCCTTCTTGAGGCCGCCCGCGATCTCGGGGCGAAGAATTTTTACGCGTTCAGAAAGATTTTCATCCCCGGCATCCGCCAGGGAATCATTTCGGCTATTCTTATGGTGTTTATCCCTACGATCGGTTCGTACGTGATTCCTCAGATGCTCGGGGGAACAGACTGCGTTCTTATCGGCAATAAGATTTTCATGCGCGCGATGCAGAACCGCAACATTCCCCACGCGTCGGCTCTTGCCACGCTGATGGCCATTTCCGTACTTGTGCCGCTCGGATGCGCGGTATGGTGGAAAAAGCGCCAGGAGATGCGTGACAAAAAGAGACTCGACGACAGAACCGCCCACCTGATGACGGGAGGTGTTGAATGAAGCGGTCGTATTTCTCGACGATAGTTCTAGCTCTTGTTCTGGCGTTTCTCTACGTGCCGATCATTCTTGTCGTTTTTTACGGTTTTGTGCCGAACGGAACGACGATGAGTTTCTACAATTCCAACGGAGAGTTCATCGGATTTACAGGAAAGTGGTATTCGATGATTTTTTCAGGGGATCGCAGAGTTGATGCGCTTATCGAGAGCTTTTGGCTTTCTCTAACGATAGCGGGGCTGGCGACGGTCGTTTCCTGCGTGCTCGGAACGACGGCCGCGCTCGCGCTTCACAAGTGGAAGGGTAAACTTCAGTCCCTGCATCACGCCCTCGTCTACACGCCTTTGATAATGCCCGACATTCTGATAGGCATTTCGCTTCTGATGCTGTTTGTCGCGTGCTGCGTCGATTGCGGCTTCTGGACGATTCTGATCGCTCATATCACGTTCTGCGTGTCGTATGTCGTGATGACGATTCTTGCGCGTCTGCAGGATTTCGACGACAGAATAGTTGAGGCGTCGTACGATCTGGGAGCGGGCCCGTGGTATACGTTCTTTCATGTTCAGCTCCCTATTCTGATGCCTGGCATAGTCGCCGGCGGGCTTTTGGCGTTTACTCTTTCCATTGACGACATTGTTATTACGACATTCGTCAACGGAGCGGGAACGAATACCTTCCCGACGTATGTAAGCTCAATGACCAAGCATTCCAAAAATCTGCCGGCGGTTTTTGCGCTTTCTACTCTTATGCTGCTGTTTACCTGTGTGCTGATGGGGCTGTCGAAACTCATAGCGCGCGGGGGTCGTACAAAAACGAAAGGTAAAATATAAATGAAGTTCGTTGATACTGCCAAGGTTGTCGCCGCTTCCGCGATGGCCGTTTCTCTGTTCGCCGGTTGCAGCAAAAGTGAAGAGGAAAGGGTGAACCTCTCCTCCGAGGTGAAGCAGGCCGCCGAGGCGAGCGGTTACAAGGGTGACGGCGGAGTTCTCCATATCTACACATGGAGCGATTATATCGACCCCAGTGTCATAGAAGAGTTTGAAAAGGCGCTCAACTGTAAGGTCAAGATCGATACGTTCGATTCAAACGAGGCGATGTACGCTAAGTTGAAGGCGGGAGGATCGGGCTACGATATAATCATGCCCAGCTCGTATCTCATCAAGACCATGGCCAACGAGGGGCTTATCGTAAAACTGGATCATTCCAAAATCCCCTATGTCCGTAAAAACTTCGACAAGTCGTTCACTTCGCAGATTATCGACCCGAATTTCGAATATAACGTTCCTTACGCCGTTACCTATACGGGATTTATGTATATCAAGAACAAAATACCGGCCGGCGTCGATATAAACTCCTGGAAGGCGTTGGAAAGTTCCGCGATGCGCGGAAAGATTACTCTTCTTGACGACATGCGCGAAGTTATCGGTGCAGGCCTCATGTCGCTCGGCTACGGAATCAATTCGAGAAATCCCGCTGAGATCGATGCCGCCGTGGAACAGGTTTTGAAATGGAAGGCTAACGTTCGCAAATTCGACGCCGAGAGCTATAAGACGGAAGTCGCGTCCTCGGCAACCTGGATCGGCCACGGTTATTCCACCGACGCTACTCAGGTCATTGTCGGAGAAACACCCGAAGAGGCCCGCGACGATATCGGTTTTGCGCTCCCGAAAGAAGGTTACGCGATCGCCTTTGACGAAATGGTGATTTCCTCAAAGGCTCAAAATCCCGATCTCGCCTATGCGTTCATCAATTTCATGTATGACGGCAAGGCCGCAAAAACGAACATGGAATACATCATGGGCCCGATGCCCGTAAAGCCCGGAATCGAGGCTCTTGATCCCGAATATCGCAACAAGATCGTTCTTTCCGATGAGTTGATCTCCAAAGGTCAACGTTTGATGCCCATTGACGATGATCCCGCGGTTAAGAAACTCTACGACGACGCCTGGGACCGCATTAAAGCTACGAAGTAAAAGTGAAACTCGAAAACATACGCAATTTCTGCATTATCGCGCACGTCGACCACGGTAAGACGACGCTTTCGGACCGCATTCTTGAGCTCACGCACGCCGTGAGCCAGCGTGAGCTCAAGGAGCAGACTCTCGATGCGATGGATCTTGAGCGCGAGCGCGGCATTACGATCAAGTCCCACCCCGTTACGATGCAGTACGAGGCCAAGGACGGCAAGACCTATCTCTTCAACCTTCTCGACACTCCCGGCCACGTAGACTTCGCCTACGAGGTTTCGCGCTCGATGGGCGCGTGTGAGGGAGCTCTTTTAGTCGTCGACGCGGCTCAGGGAGTCGAGGCTCAGACGGTCGCCAATACCTACTTCGCCCAAGACGCCAAACTCGAGATCGTACCCGTTCTTAACAAGGTCGATCTTCCGGGCGCCGACGTTAAGGAGGTGAGTCGTGAGATTGAAGATCTTCTCGCCATCCCGATGGACGAGCCGCTTCTCGTTTCCGCCAAGACGGGCGTCGGGTGTCCTGATGTCTTAGAGGCGATCGTAAACCGGATTCCGCCGCCTGAAACGAAGGGCGTCGACGCGCCTTTAAGAGCGCTCGTCTTCGATTCGGTATTCGACGAATTCCGCGGCGTCATTACGTATGTTCGAGTCGTGGACGGCTCGCTCAAGTCCGGTCAGGGTGTTACGTTTATCGGTAGCCGCGTTCAGACGACCGTTCACGAAGTCGGTATTTTCTCGCCGAACAAAAAGCCGGTTGAACGTCTTGAGGCCGGTCAGGTCGGCTATATCGTCGGCACGGTTAAGGATCCGAGCGAGATTAAAATCGGCGATACCGTGACGACCACGAAGCTCGGTTCGAACGAACCGCTTGAAGGTTTTCACGATATCCATCCGACGGTGTTCTGCGGCATCTATCCGATGTCCACCGACGAGTTCCAGAAGGTGGCCCAGGGTCTGGAGAAACTTCATCTCAACGATTCCGCCTTCACGTTCCACCACGAAAGTTCGCTCGCGCTCGGCTTCGGCTTCCGCTGCGGATTTTTAGGGCTTCTTCACATGGAGATTGTGCAGGAGCGTTTAAGACGCGAGTTCAATCTCGACATCATCTCGACCTCTCCGGGCGTAGTCTACAAGCTTAAGATGAAAAACGGCGAGGAGCGCGATCTCGACAATCCTCTTCAGATGCCCGATCCGTCGGCTCTCGAATCGATCGCCGAGCCCACGCTCAAAGCTCGTATCATCACGCCGTCCGGGTCGATCGGTGACGTTATGCGAATCGTCATGGACCGGCGCGGTCTCGTCGAGGGTACGGAGACGATCGACGCCAAGCGTGTGATGCTCCACTGCATGCTCCCCTTGAACGAGATTCTCATCGATTTCCACGATACGCTCAAGTCCGTCTCCCACGGTTACGCTTCGATGGACTACGAGCCGGCGGGCTACCAGGTTTCGGATATCGTAAAGATGGATATCCTTCTTAACGGCGAGACCGTCGACGCGTTCGCGACGATGGTCCACCGCGACAAGGCGAGAACGCGCGGCATCCAGATGTGCAAGGCGCTCGCCGATTCGATTCCGCCCCACCAGTTTAAGATTCCGGTACAGGCGGCGATCGGGCGCGAAATTATCGCACGCGAAGATATCCGTCCGTTCCGTAAGGACGTTCTCGCTAAACTCTACGGCGGTGACGTTACGCGTAAGATGAAGGTTCTTGAGAAGCAGAAGCGCGGTAAAGCCCGCATGAAGGAGTTTGGCCACGTCAACGTTCCTCAGTCGGCGTTCATCGCAGTACTTAAAGGCACTATAAAAGAAAAATAAAAAGGTTGATATGAGCGAAAAAATCACGATGCAGAATGGGAAGCTTTGTGTTCCTGAAAATCCTATAATTCCTTTTGTCGAGGGCGACGGTACGGGTCCTGATATTACGAAAGCGGCGATGGTCGTCTGGAACGCGGCGGTCGAAAAGGCCTACGGCGGCAAGCGCAAGATCGAGTGGAAAGAGGTCCTCGCG
>JAGCJE010000209.1 GCA_017648225.1 Kiritimatiellia bacterium
CCTGAAAATCCTATAATTCCTTTTGTCGAGGGCGACGGTACGGGTCCTGATATTACGAAAGCGGCGATGGTCGTCTGGAACGCGGCGGTCGAAAAGGCCTACGGCGGCAAGCGCAAGATCGAGTGGAAAGAGGTCCTCGCGGGCGAGAAGGCTTTCAACCAGACGGGAGAGTGGCTCCCCAAGGAGACTCTCGACACTTGCCGCGACTGCCTCGTGTCGATCAAGGGGCCTCTTACGACGCCTGTCGGCGGCGGCATCCGCTCGATCAACGTCGCGATGCGCCAGGAGCTCGATCTTTATGTCTGCTTGAGGCCCGTCAGGTACTTCCAGGGCGTTCCCTCCCCCGTGAAGCGCCCCGAGCTTACCGACATGGTGATCTTCCGCGAGAATACCGAAGACATCTACGCCGGCATCGAATGGATGAACGGAACGGCCGAGGTCGAGAAGATAAAGGCGTTTCTCTTGGGCGAGATGGGGGTAAAGAAAATCCGCTTCCCCGAGACCTCGTCGATCGGCATCAAGCCCGTTTCGCTCGAAGGCACCGAACGCCTCGTCCGCGCGGCGATCGAGTACGCGATCGATAACGACCGCAAGTCGGTGACGCTCGTACATAAGGGCAATATCCAGAAGTTCACCGAAGGCGCATTCCGCGACTGGGGCTACAAGCTCGCCCAGCGCGAATACGGTGCGACGCTTATCGACAAGGGCCCCTGGTGTGAGTTTAAGAATCCCAAGACCGGCCGCACGATAGTCGTCAAGGACTGCATCTGCGACGCGTTCCTTCAGCAGATTTTGACGCGCCCCGCCGAATACGACGTGATCGCGACGCTTAACCTGAACGGCGACTATGTTTCCGACGCGCTCGCCGCGACCGTCGGCGGAATCGGCATCGCTCCAGGCGCGAACATCAACTATTCAACAGGCGTCGCCGTTTTCGAGGCGACCCACGGCACTGCGCCCAAGTACGCAAATCTCGACAAGGTTAATCCCGGCTCGCTCATTCTTTCGGGCGAGATGATGCTTCGTTATATGGGATGGACCGAAGCTGCCGATAAGATTATTGAAGCGATGGATAAGGTGATCGCCGCGAAGACCGTAACTTACGATTTCGCCCGCCAGATGGAGGGCGCTACGGAGGTGAAGTGCTCTGAGTTCGCCGCCGCGCTCGCCGCAGCGATGTAATATGAAAATCGCTCTTACGGGAGATGTCGCGCTTGAACTGATTGCGCCTTACTTCCGCAAGGCGGGATTCGATGTTTACGTTCCCGCGGGATTCGCCGCGTGGAGGCAGGAACTGATCGATAAGGATTCGCCCCTCAACAGATTCGGGGCGGATCTTGTTTTTGACGTAACTGCGTACGATGATATTCTTTCCAAAGAAGTGCCGAGTTTTTTTGACGAAAGAATGCGGGTTTTGGCGTCGATGCCGTATTCGCTCGATGCGATCGACGCGCTCGTCGAGGAAGCGGAGTTTTCTCTTCTGGCCGCGCCGAAAAAGATTCTCGCGCTCGACGCCGACAATACTCTTTGGAAGGGTATTTTAAGCGAAGACGGGCGCGACGCGCTTAAGCCGTTCGCTGAATTCCAGAAGGGTGTTCTTAAACTCAGAGAGAAGGGCGTCGTTCTCGTGCTCCTGACGAAGAACGATCCGAGCGAAAACTTCATGCGC
>JAGCJE010000210.1 GCA_017648225.1 Kiritimatiellia bacterium
AGCGAGAATGGTCTTGAAGAATTAGCCTATACGATTCTTCTCGGGCACGGTTTCCCTGGCTGGCTTTATTCCGTTGACCAGGGAGCGACGACGATTTGGGAGAGATGGAACAGCTATACTCATGAGAAGGGCTTTGGACCCGTAGGGATGAACAGCTTCAATCATTACGCTTACGGTTCGGTCGTCGGTTGGCTTTATCATACGGCCGCGGGCATTGCCTCCGATCCCGCGAACCCGGGCTTTAAAAACGTGATCATGCGTCCGAAATTCGATCGACGGCTTGGTTTTGTTAAGGCCGAGTACCGTTCGCGTTTTGGCGTTATAAAGAGCGAATGGAAGTATGTGAACGACAAGTGGGTGTGGTCGTTCACGATTCCTGAAGGTGCGACAGCGGATGTTACTCTTCCCGGCGAGAAGGATTCAAAGCGGTATGCCTCCGGCTGTTATACATTGCATGAATAGATGTTTTCGGAAGGTTTGCTTTAAGCGCCAAAGCATTGTATAATAAGGGCAAAGAAAGTGATGGTAGATAAAATGAAGAGATTGTTAACGCTGTTGTCCGCAATCGGTTTAATTTCATGCGATACGTTTGCCGCCGAGCTGGTGATTGTATCTTCGGGGCGCTCTAAGGCTAAAATCGTCGCGTCTTCTCAGGCTCCCGCCGTTAAGTTTGCCGGAGAGGAGCTTTCCCGTTATATTGAAAAGATGACCGGAGCTAAACTTCCTGTCGTTAAAACCGATAATTCAATAGGCGAGACGAAGATTGTTCTTGAGGATGCCGACGCGAATCTCGCTTTTGAAGAGTTCAGCATCGGAACTATGGGCCGCACAATCCGAATATCGGGCGGGAGTCCCAGAGCGGTTTTGTACGGCGTTTACGAGCTAATAGAACATTTCGGTTGCGGTTTCTGGTCGCCGGTCAATGAGAGCGTTCCATCGTTGAAGAAGCTTTCGATCGACCCGAAATGGAAGGTCGTTTCAAAGCCCGCGTTCGCATGGCGGCAGGTTCACAGCCAATACGGTTACAATATAAAGTGGAAGCCTAAAGCGAGAATCAACGGCAGCATGTGGACTTCGCCGACACCTAAAGAGTTGGGCGGCAGCGATTCCATGGCGATGGGTCAGGCGTTGGCGGGCATTAACAATAACGAAGGCTCGAAGAAACTTTTTGCAGAACATCCCGAATGGTTCGCCTGGCGTGAAGACGAGAAGAGACATGTTCGTCAGCAGATGTGCACATTGAATGATGATGTTGTAAAAGCCATCGTCGCTCAAATACGAAGCAAATACAAATCGAATCCTTCCCGGATTTCCTATCAATCCGTTTCGATGCGCGACAACGGGAAAATCTGCCAATGCAAAAAGTGTTCGCGCTTCGCGAAAAAGCATGGAGGCGCCTCGTCTCTGATCGTAGAATGCGCCAACCGCGTCGCGCGAGAAATCGCAGGAGATCTTCCGAATGTCAGGATCGTTTTTCTCGCCTACTGGATAACCTCCGCGCCTCCGAAGGGTCTGACGATAGAGCCTAACGTGACCGTATGCTGGGCTAAACTCAGGAATTTCGCCGTTCCCCCTTCAAAGGTCGAGGGGCATGACAAGGCTCTTAACAAATGGCGCAAGCTCGCCAACGGGAATGTCGTAATCTGGGACTACAACGCGCAGTTCAGAGGTTTTCTTCTTCCTACGCCGATTGTAGATATGATGGGGCCGTCTTTGCGGGAATATTCCGAGAAGGAGATAAAAGGCGTTTTGATGCAGATGGCGGGGTTCGGGGCTATACTTATGGATTTTGCGGAACTGCGGACCTGGCTTTGCGCGAAACTGATGTGGAATCCGGCGCAGGATGAATGGGAACTTATAAATCGCTGGTGCGACGGCGCGTGCGGCGAGGGGGCGGATGAGGTTAAGGAGTGGCTTAAGATACGAAAGACCGCCCGCGACCGAAAACACAGCTACGGTCCGTACGATCCGGACAGCCTTCATGTTTTTAAACCTAAGGAGCTGATCGACGGTTATCTGCTGATGAAAAAGGGTATGAAGGAGACGGAGAACGATCCTCGTACACACGCTCAGATGCGCCGGCTTCTGCTCTCCCCGTTGACCGCGCTTATCTGCAATTACAACCGGGGTGTTTCGTCGGCTGCCAAGGCGGCGAAAATAGATCTTCCG
>JAGCJE010000211.1 GCA_017648225.1 Kiritimatiellia bacterium
TGATTCTGAAATTCTTCAGCTCTTTGCGCATAAAGAGGAGCGACGCGGCGAAATACGCCGCCGCGCCGAGCGCGATGAGAACAGTAAGCTGAAGAACGCCGTTAAGTTTCACCGGCAACAACCCACCGTCCGAAACGATGAACGCGCGCGACAGATAAATCACGGCGCACATAACGGCCGAAGCGGAGAATATTTTAACCATCGGAACGGCAATTTTGGAAAATCCGAGCGCCCCGTTTCTGCGCCTGGCCAATACAACGAGCATCAGACAGCCTACCGCGGAACAGAAAACCGTAGACCCCGCAAGTCCGACATGCCGCCATTCCACGGGCAGAAGCAAAACGGCGAGAATGTTCAAAACGGCGTTCATCGCCACGGAGAAAAGAGAAACCTTAAGAGGCGTTTTCATATCTCCTTGAGCCTGAAACCACGGAACCATCACCTTCTGAAGCGAAAAGAACCCAAGGCCGACAGAATATACCGCGAGCGAACGCGAAACGCGCAGCGTCGCCAACGAATCGAATTCACCGCCCTCGTATATGACGCCTGTAACCTCTCCGGCGAGAATAAAGAGCCCGAAAGCCGCGGGAATCATGACGAACGAAAGAGACGTCAGGGACGAACCTAACGTTTCCCGGGCCCCGTCCACGTCTTTTTTCGCGAAAAGTCCGGCGAACGTCGGCAGAAGCACCGTTCCGAAAGCGACTCCAATGACGCCTAACGGAAGGTCCATCAGACGCTCCGCATAACCGATCACTCCGGCGGCCCAGGGGCTGGCGAGCTGCGCGAGAAGCTGATCGAGAAGATAATTGAGCTGTATGGCGCCGGCTCCCAGAGCTCCTATGCCTATATTGCGCCAGACCTTCACGACTTTTGAATCGCGCCACCCCGTAAATCTGAAAGCGGGCACGACACCGGCGCGGGCCATCATCCACAGCATGAAAACCATCTGCAGCGCACCCGCGGCGAGAATCGCGACGGCGATGCGGTGTATGCGCTGATCGGGCCGCATTTCCGGGAAAAACGAAATCCATGCGAGCATCGCGATCCAGCAGATGTTCAAAAGGCATGGCATAGCGCTCGACGCCTTGAACCGGCCCAATGCGTTCAGCACTCCCATCCCGAACGCGGCGCCACAGATGAACAGCATATACGGCAAAAGCGTCTTTATAAGACGGATGGTGAGCATAAAGCGCTTCGCGTCGGCAATACCTAGCTCATTTCGGAATTTTACCACCAGTTCCAACGAACCTATCGCGATAATAAGAATTGCGCCGAGCATAAGCATCACGGTCGTCATCACGGCCCGCGCCAGTTTAGTAGCCTTCTCCAGCGAGCCGTTCTCGACCTCGTCTTTGAATATCGGAACAAACGCCGCCGTCAAAGCCCCTTCGCCGAAAAGCTTGCGGGCCATATTCGGTATGGCGAAGGCGATCGTGAAAGCGCTCTGCGCGACTCCCGCGCCGATCAGACGCGACTGCATCATCTCGCGCACAAGACCGAGGACTCGGGAAACAGCCGTAAACGCCCCTACGGTAAAAGCGTTTTTCAATATGCCGCGCGGTTTCATTTTATGTAGCTTATGCGGTTGATTATCTTGTTGAAACTCTTCTCGCCGTCGAGAACGTCGATGGCGATGCGAAGATAAAGACACTTAACGGGAACCGTCTCGAAACGCGGAAACCTGACGGCATCCTTCTCGGTCGTGACAAGCGCGTCGCAGCCCATATCGGCCGTGCGGTTCAAAGCGTAAAGAATCTCCGATGAATCGTAGCGGTGATGGTCGGCGTAACGTTCACACCAGACCACCTTGGCGCCGAGATGGCGCAGGGAATTCTCGAAACCCTTGGGCGATGCGATTCCCGAAAGCGTACAGACCGTCTTTCCTTCCAGCCAGGAGAGGGGAAACTCCTCGCGGCTCCAGACGTCTTTAAGCGTTTTCGGGGAATGCGTGCATTTGACGATCTCGGCCCTGCGGTTGTACTTTCTTATCTCCGCTTCAACCTCCGAAGTGTCGCCGCGGCACTTCGTAAGGAATATTATGTCGGCGCGTTTCAGATGGCGGGCAGGTTCGCGGAGAATTCCGCGCGGCAGCATGTTTCCGTTGCCGAAGGGATTTGTGGAATCGACAAGAACGACCTCGACCGAATGCTTCAACTTCTGGTACTGAAATCCGTCGTCGAGAATTATCGTATCGCATCCGAGACGCTTAATGGCGTAGCGGCCCGCCTTCACGCGATCGCGGTCGACGACCACGGCGACGCCGGGAAGATTGGACGCCAGCATGTACGGCTCGTCGCCGCCGACCGCCGAATCGAGAAGAACTCGCTTTCCGTCAGAAACTACGAGCGGCGGGTCGATGACCTGCGTGAACATGCGCTGCCACCACGGAGCCTCTTTGCGGCGGTAGCCGCGCGAGAGAATCGCCACCTTACGCCCTTTTGCGGCGAGAGCGCGGGCGAACATTTCGGTCACAGGGGTTTTGCCTGTTCCTCCGGCCGTCACGTTGCCGATGGAAATCACCTGGATTCCGAGCGGATAGCGCCGCAGAAGTCCGATACGGTAGAAGAAATATCTTACCGCCACGACTCCTGCGAATATTACGCTGAGAACTTTGAGAAAGCCGAGCAGAAGCGACATCGGGAAGGGCTGATTCTGATCGGCGCCCTTCTCGAGAATTACCTTTACGAGATATTTCTCAAGACGTTCGATTCCGCTCTGTCTGGCTTTACGCACCTTTATCAGTCTCCGAACATTGATCCGGCGTTATCGCCGAAGGCTCTCAGATAAACGCCCATGCTGAAGCTCCAGTCGTGATCATACTCGGAGCCGTCGATACGGGTATAATCGTTTTCATACGAAACGCTGAAGCGGAACGCAAGGCAGTCGGTTCTGAGATCGAGCCAGGCGCCTATCTCGTCAAGCTCATTCTCGCGCATATCCCAGCGGATGAACGGGCCCCAAGCCACGGCGTCGCATATCTCATGCTCGAGCTCGACGCCGAGATAGGAATACTTCGCCCAGTTGAAATTCTCATTGCGCATATATTTAGGATCGAACGGGGTCGAGGAGAAATCCCAGTAGCGGTGATCGCGGGCCGCGTACGAAACGCTGCCCTTGAAGCTCTTCGAAAAGCGCTTCGCGAACTCTACGTCCGCATAGGCGACGGTGTCGTTTTCGCCGTCCCATTCGAGACGGGCGAAGAACGCGCAGTCGGAGGCCGGATAAAATCTCGTGCGGAAACCGGGATTTACAAGAATATCGCCGTCGCGGCCATAATTCGGATCCTCCTGGCTTTTCGTCAGACGGTGGTAACGGTCGGCGCCGATCCAGGAACTGTCGTTGAACTGAACGGCCGCGTACAGATCGAAATCGAAAACAAGCCTCATGCGGCCGTCTTCGCCGGCTTTCCTGAACGCGTTTCTCACGCCGGGAGTGATTCCGCTCCAGGAATACGGAAGGTTGCGGCTGCGGCCCGCGAACTGGTCGAGCCATTCGGCGCTGCCGTCGACCGTGTCGAAATAAAGTGCGCGGCGAGCGTTCTTGAGCCCCGTGTAGTTCGCCTCCTGCACGAGGATATCGGCGTAAGGCTCGAGAATATGCTGCCACTCTTCACCTATGGGGGCGGTACCTCTCGCGGAAAGCGTGATGCCGCCCTCGACGATCGCGCGCGCGACATCGTCCTCGCGCTGTGAAACTCGCCCGTGACCGGAAAGGTTCTCCGACCCCGAATGGGACCAGTACGTGCCTCTGAGGCCCGCGCGGGGGACGACGGAAAGCACGTCGGCGATCTTGAACGGAACCGTGAGCCTGTGATAGGAATCTGCGCGGAACGTTTGATAATCGCCCCAGAGGCCTGGATAATATCTATAATAGGCACTCGTCATCGAATCGCCGTATTTCGCGTAATTACGGTTAAGCCAACCGACCCGCGAGGAGGATTCGTAATTGATGGGAAGAGAAAAGACGCTCTGTGGGGCGACGTCGAAATAGAACTCGGGCAGTCTCGCAACACCCATATTGAATTCGCTCAGAGGGCCCGAGACGCTCACGCCGTAACCGACAGTGTCTTCAATATGCTCCCAGGCCAATTCATTCCGGGCCGAATCCGCGTAGGGATTCGCAAGCCGCATCATTCCGTCACGCAGAAAATCATAGGCGAAGCTGGAATCGCTGAAATACGTCGCGCGCACCCGGAATATGTCGCGCTCGGTTATCTCCCACTTGTGCGAAAACTCCAACGCATAACGCTCGTCGGGAATTTCTGAACCCCAGTTGGCATAATTGTATTTTTCCTGATTGTGCCAGTTTCTGTCGTATCTGTCGGCATCCTCGTCCCAGAGATAATAGACCTTGAACTTGCCCTTGCCGTAATCTCCGAGTTTCCAGCGGACGCTCTGACCGAGCGCGACACCGTTTTTAGTTCTCAGATCGAGACGGGTATTGCCCCTGAGGCCCCATTCGCTTCCGGCGAAGTCGTCGGTTATGTCGTAGACGTACTTCGTTAAAAGATACGCCCCCCAGCGGCTCCTGTAGCCAGGCATCACGCGCCAGCCGTAGTCGGTATTGAGCGGCTGCCACCAGTACGGCCACCAGAAGACGGGCACACCGAACATCTTTACCGTCATGTTGCGCGCCGTTATCTCCCGGCCGTCGTCATAATCAAGCGCGCCTTTCGCACACCAGTGCAGACAGTCGAGATCGTTGGTGCAGGTCGTCACCATCGTATTCTCGGAAAAACCGTAGACGTTGCCGATTCTAGACACGCGATCGGAAAACATCCTGAACGGACGCTGAACGGCGACGACATTTCCGGAGGCGACAAGGTCTCCGGTCGTTCTGTCGGCCGCCATTTTATCGGCCGACACTTTTAAACACGTCACCCCGGGCTCTTCAACATACACTGAAACCGCGGAAGCGGCAAACGGCAGCGCCGCGGCCGTCAAAATGAGAAATATTCTTTTCATGATTGAGAGTATAACACTTGTGAGGTGGCCGCGTCCAGTATCGAAAACGATTCAGGATGGCGATGAAGCTCCGAAACGAACGTAAGACGGGTGTTGAAATCGTTCTGAAGTTTGGCGAGAATTTCGGAATCGTCGGTCCTGAGGCGCTGCATGACCTGAGGCGCGATGACGATTTTAGGCTCAAACGGCTTCTTGTCGGCGGCGGCTTTCTTAAGCAGCGTCGTGAGATGACGCTGCACCTCGATTGAGATGGCCATCGGACTTTTAATGACGCCGTGTCCCTGGCAGTAGGGGCAGTTCGACGTAAGCATCGAAAGAATCGACTGATCCTGACGCTGGCGGGACATCTCAAGAAGACCGAGTTCCGAAATCTCAAGCACGTTCGTGCGGGCGCGATCGCGCTTCAGCGCGTCCTTCAGCGCACGGTAA
>JAGCJE010000212.1 GCA_017648225.1 Kiritimatiellia bacterium
ATGAAATTCCAAAAACCGTTATCTTCTTTCACAAGCCCCGTATCGTCGACGGCAGTAAGAACCTTGCGGCATGCGGCGATTGCCGTCGGCCAAAGGTCTTCAACTGTTTCACGATCCCCCGTCTCTTTATAATATTCAAGCACCATCAGAGGGAAAAGCGCCGTATAATCCAGTATCTGGCGGCCGTTGGCGTTTCGCGTCTGAGGCTTCTCGTATACAGCCGTCGCGGGAGAGCCGTCTTCAAACGCGCAGCCCGCAACCAGATAAAGCGAGCGCTTCACCACATCAAAATCTCGGAATGTCGCGTAATTGGCCAACGCCTGCAAGCGAAGATCGCCGAGCCAAAGCCTGCGATCGCGCTTGGGACCGTCTTCAAGACACGTCTGCATGGAATCGCGCAATGTTGCGGCGGAAACGCGGTCTATCGCCTTGTCTATCTCTGATGCGCCGTCGATGGGAGTATACTTCGCAAAATCCCCAGAACTGACGGCTCTGGCAGAAATTCCTTTAAGGCAGAATTTACCACCCTTCGAACACTGCTTGACACGGATACGCACATAACGAAAAGCATAACGTCTGGGAAGTTCATACACGCCCGGAACAAAATCAAAATTAACCACCTCGTCCTGAACCCACGAAGGCGAGATAGTACCGACCTTTTCGCACTCATCTCTTGAAAGTTCAAGTTCGGAAGGAACCTCTGCGAAATTGAACTCCAACCTTACAGGCGCATCTACAGGACGCTCAAAACCATCGAGCGACACTGTAAGATACCCTACAAGATGTTCTCCGAAATCAAATATAAATTCTTCGCCGCGTGAAAGCGGACGCGAAAACGCAGATTCCACCTCTGCGGCGGAATCGACCTTCCATCCCTGAAAAGCCGTTTTATCGGCCACGGCGTTAACGATCCGCCTCGGCTTTACGGTGCGGTTGTAAAGTTCTATCTTCGCCTCCTCCGCCTTTGTCAATAGCTCAGTCCGAGGGTGAAGCTTTTTCACGAAGTCGATCGCACACTTGACATAATCGTTCGTTTTAGCATTTTCGCCGCCTCCGATAAAAAGCGCCCACGACCCCTCCGGCGCATTCTCTTCGCCGCCGTTAAAGGCTGTTTTATAAGCGTCAGAGCAATGTACGACTTTAAGGGGAGCAAACTCCTTATTGCGCGAATCGCCGGATTTAAACGGCTCTCTAAGAACCATTATTTCAGCTACTTCTCCGGGCTTATGGACGCCGTCCACGGAAATGAACTCTCCCTGATATTCTCCGAGCATAATCCCCTTCTTCGCCTCGCCCGGCTGACGGGAAACTCGCGCTGTCTTCGATACGCTTTTACCGGTGCGCGGCATAATATGCTTAAGCGTCAAACGGCACGGCGATGTCGCAATCTCCAGTTGAGGAATCGTCACATGCCCCGTCTTATCGGCGACAACCTCGCCTTTTTTTCCGCCATATTCCCAAGCGATGCGTTCACCGGCATTGATTGAAAAGTTCACAACCCGCCTCGGCGTCACATCAGCTTTAGCGGCTTTGGGAAACTTAAAGCGTGTACTCTTCCAATCGTTTTCCGTAATGAGTCTTAAATCGACTTCAAACGAATCTGACGAATCTTTGACATTCTTCCATCTGAAGTAGGCGTTGCGCTGACCGGAAGAATTGCCGAGCGGATGCTTTTTGTTTTTGAGGTATCCCTCAGGCCACGGCATCGGATCGTTGCACGACGCGGACGAAAACGCGACATAAGGCTCGTTGAGTTTAATGTCAAAAATATTAAATGAACCTACGAGATCATTCTTAGGTAACACCTTCGAATTGCGCCCGGTATGCCCGAACGGACCCCAGTAAGCGAAAATGGAATACTTCGCGGCATCCATTCCGGAATAAAGAAGATCCTTATCGAGCGACCAGCGGTCGTTCTGCGCGGAATATTCGACAAGAACGGGCGGATCGGGAATACGCGCAAGTTCTCCGCCGAACCCGGCGCGCTTTATGACATGATAGGGAGAAGCGGATACGTTCGCCTTTATCGCGGCGAACACATCGCCGTTCACAAGCCCAAGTCCGAGCGTGCCGCTGCCGCCCATGGACGCTCCGCCGAGATAGATTCTGTTGCGGTCAACCGCCAAATTCGAAGCCGCCCACTCGACCTGTTCGAGAACCCGCTTTTCAGTTTCGGATATCTCATCCGGCACGGGCGCGCGCTCACCGCCTTTAACTTTAGGAACAACGCAATCTTTGGGAATACCCCACCAATCTTCAATCCGGCGCACTTCAAGAATAAGCCCGTAAAAATCTTCAGGTATCCAGCAGATGTCGCATTTGCCCGCGTCGTCGATCGGCATCGACTCCCAGCGGTAATTGCCGATAATGCTCGCGCCGTGACCGTGAAGCGCGACAAAAAGAGGCGCTTTAGAATCTTGAGTCTTATCCTTCGGATGAACCAAAATCATATTATGCCTCTCGCCGCCACGCGAAGAACTCCAAGAAAAAGTCTCAACCTTACGCCCTGTAGGCGCAAGAAGCCCCATACTGACCGCACACTCGCCGAACGCGGCGGTAACCGATACAATGCTGAAAAGAGCGATAATCTTTTTCATTTTTAACTGAACTTTAATTATTGGTTTTTGATTTCTGAATTTCCAAAACTTACTGTAACGAATATTATCATAAAACAACAACCGCGTCAAAAGAATACATGTCATTTTACGCAAGACTTTTTATGTCAAATCACTAGAGGATGCGACACATCCTTCCTGTAGAAGCGCCGGGCAACGAATAAAATGCCGCTTTTAGGCTTTTCGTCCCACTTCTATTTCTACCGGAGCAGCAGTTTAATTGCCGCCGACATGGTACCCTACGGACACCTCATGGAATTAGCACAAGAATACTCTATATTGTTTTGCGTAACCGAAAACGTCTCGGTGTCGTAAGTGCCGTCGGGGCGCAATGTAAACGCCCTCAGCCCCGCCGTACCGTCGTTGTAAGTGACGAACGACGCCGTCTTTGTCATACCTAGACGGATTCCGTTTTTATCGACGCCGTCGAAGGAATTCTTATGATCATGCCCGAAATACGCGCCCTTCAGATTCCCCATCCTGAGCCAGCTGTCGTACAGCGTGCGGCCTTTGTAGGTATGGGCGGAATTTCGGTAAGTGATCCACTTCGGCGGACATGTACGCTCCATGAGATCGCCTTTCACGCCGGGCGCGAGCAACATCATGCGCTCGCCGTCCGGCCATGACATTCTGTACCCGGTATCGGGACCCTCTTTTATTTTCGGCTTTTGCTCCTCGTCCGAAGGTTTTGAATCATTCCGCTTCGCGCCGGACGTCGGAACTTCGACGAAAAGCCCGGTGACGTTCACGTCGGGAACGATTATATGCTGGAACCAAAGAGCGGGCGTATCGCCGCTGACCTTCTCATACCATGCGATCTGATCGGTACGGCAGCCGTCATATCCTCCATCTTTGGCGTAAGCCCCTGAATCCATCACAAAAAGATTGAACGAGGGCTTTGCCGAACCGTCGAAACAAACCTCGACAACACCGTTGCCCGTCCCGGTCAGCTCTGGCACGTCGTGATCGACAAAATACTCGCCTCCGAATTTTCTGTAGAATTCGTACATCTCCAGGCGGGTGTACCAATCAGGCCGTGATGTTCCGAATCGTGGTTGCCGAAGGTGACGCAGAAGTAAACCTTATGCTCTCTGAAAATATCGATAAGCGGCTTAAGAGCCTTTTCGAAATTCCCCTTCGCCGTCGTAAGTTTACACCATACGATATCGCCCGTAAGCACCACGAGCTGAGGCTTGTATTTCGCAAACGCCTGACGCAAAAGCGCATCGGTCTCTTCGGGCAACCTGCCTTCGCAGCTTTTCAGATGGACATCGGTCAGATGGAGAAACCTGAACTCCCCGTCGGCGTTAAACCTTATCTTATTGGCGTCATAAACGTTCCCCTGGTTATCAGATGCCGCAGAAATCCCGACACTTGACGATCGGCACCCGGCCACGGCAGCGAGCGTAGCGGCCCCTGCGAGAAATTCCCTGCGGTTCATCTTGTCCATTTCATGGCCCTCAAGTGTTTATCCAAACTAAAAATCAAATTTCTTTTACCGAACAATAAGCTTGAAGCCGGGAAGAGGAGAAGTCTTCGACGCCCAGGGTGTTCCGCCGTACGCGCCGATATTAACGCGGCGACCGGAGTAATACGGCTCAAGATTGAGACCGGGCGAACCGGGAGCGCCAGCGTCGATACAAGGACTGTCAGCCGCACACTTCGGGCTTTCAAAAGTTCCAGAGAACCAACCGTTCGTAATCGCCCCATCCGCCTTCTTCGTCAAGAGATGATAATAGGGATAGCCCGTCCAATTGATATCGCCTACAACATCAGGATTAAGATTCCCCTCTCCTTCATAATTCCATGAGCCGTCATCGACATTCTTTTGAATATAGCTATGTTCAATTGAGGTAGCATTGATTGCGCCTGCTGCAGTATTTCCAGAAACAATGCAGTTCTTAAGCACCATATCGCAATCCGTACCAATCCGAACGGCACCGGCACCCTTTCCATCAGCGATAGTACAGTTTACGAGTTCCGCAGAACATGTGCTTATGGGTGTTTTTTTCGATGTCGCTACTAAATCCGTCAAAGACGATAATTCTACCATACACCGTTCTACACGAAAAGAATTTGTCATTGCACTATGAGTCCCTGATGCTTGCGAAATAATACAGTTTGTCATAAAAAGACAACCGCCATTCAATAGAATATCGCTCTTAGTTTTATAATCAGATGATGGCAAAGACTTTGAATCAAAAACACATCGTGTTACAGCTGCGGTCATAACTCCATCATTAGGATTAAAATCATCAAAATAATAACCCGCAATTTGTGCATACGTATGATTATTGGCACTATAATTCATGTCTAAAATTGAATCAGACATTTCAAAATGCGTAGCGCTTCGGATACTTAATGCTCCACCATTTGCCATATGTCCACTATTCTTAGTAGTAGTTACAGCATAATTTTTGGTAAATGTGCAATTACTAATAACCACATCTTTGCCATTTGCATTAATCGCGCCACCACTAGTTACAGTATTAGCGCCATGAACATAATTACCTACAAAATTACTTCGCTTAACCATCAACTTGGCGTTAAGAGAACAAATCGCACCACCACTGGCTCTACAATTCAATCCTGCTGAATGCGAATAATTAGAATTAAAATCACAATCCTCGACAACCAATGAACCATTGGCAACATAAATAGCTCCACCATACGCCGAAGTATTTGATTTTCCCCTTGCATGACAACCACTAAACAAGCACTTTGATATAAAAGTATTCGAAGATGAGAGCACTATTCCTCCTGCGCGAGCAGAACTATAAGCAACATAGCCTGACATAAAATCAATCTTCTCTACAGTCAATGCCGACAGGGATGATGCCGACAAAAAACGCGTAGATTTTTTACTGTGATCACTATTACTCGTAGGTTTTGGTCCTTTATTGGTAAATTTAGTTATCAACTCCTCGCTCTCCTCCAATGATCCATCCGCCTCACCAACATACCCACCACTAAACTTTACAGGTATTGTAATAGAAGATAATGCAAGTTCATTTGTAATCGAATAATCACCAGCGGCGAGATAAACATTTACTTCTTCAGCTTCACTTGCAACTGCAGACGTTATCGCATTTTTTACATCAATGTGCCAACCGTCGTTAGAGCCGTTAAGCGCGTTCGACCAATTTGCGCCAGTCTTTTCACCATTACCGGTCGGCGAAACGAAAATGTCAGCCGCTTGCAATTGGGAAGTAAAAACGACTGTCACAAGCGCGGCGAGGGCGGCACGAAACATTTTTATATGTCTCATAAATGCACTCCCCCCCTGCTAAAACCTTCAAATAAGCGCGTTTAGTAGC
>JAGCJE010000036.1 GCA_017648225.1 Kiritimatiellia bacterium
ACGATAATGCGGTCGGGGCGCATTCTCAGACAGTTCTTCACGAGATCGCGGATCGTCACCGCGCCCTTTCCCTCGATGTTCGGCGGTCTCGCCTCTAGACGCACGACATGCGGCTGCTGAAGCCTCAATTCGGCCGCGTCCTCAACCGTTACGATACGTTCCGTCCGCAGAATAAACCCTGAAAGAAGATTCAAAAGAGTCGTTTTACCCGAGCCCGTGCCGCCCGCGACGATGATGTTTTTTCTGAGCGTCACGCAAAGCTTCATAAACTCGGCCGCGTTGTGGGTCCAGGTTCCGAACCTGATGAAATCTTCGGGCGTAAGAGCGTTCTTGGAGAATTTTCGGATCGTGATGGTCGGCCCCGAAAGCGCCAGAGGCGCAATGATCGCGTTGACGCGGCTACCGTCGGCAAGGCGCGCGTCGACATACGGCTGCGATTCGTCGATACGGCGACCGAGAGGAGAGACGATGCGCTCGATTACCGCGAGAACGCTCGCGTCATCGGTAAACTGGCAATCGGAAAGTACGAGTTTACCCTTGCGCTCGACGTAAACCTTACGGGGGCCGTTAACCATTATTTCGCTGACGGAATCGTCGGCAAGAAGTTCTTCCAGGGGACCTAAGCGCATCGCCTCGTTGAATACGTCGTCCTCGAGACGAACGGTATCGATACCTTCGGGCAGCCGCCCCTTCGCGACGACCTCGTCGATGATCTGACGGATTTTTACACGCGCGGTATCCTCAAGCCCTTCCCGATCTACACCGTCGAGCGTGAGGCGCTTCATATCCATGCGTTTAAGAAGCTCGTTCTGAATCTGCTCCTGGACATTGCGCCTCAATTCACGCATAGGATCGGCTTCAGTCTCTTCCGCCTCCGCTGTTTCTGCCGTTTCCTGCGGTGCATCGACATCAACGCTGGAGACTTCGCTTTCAGACGACTCGTCTTCCTCGGAGACACGGAAAATCGCGTCTCCGATCTGAACTACCATATCGCCGTTAAGCGCAACGGCGGCGTCGATCGGCTCTCCGTTGACGTAAGTACCGTTCGCGCTGTGAAGATCCTCGATGACGGCCTGCTGAGCGCGAACCGTCAATATGGCATGCCGTTCGCTGACCGCGATACTGGCGAAACGTATGCGGCAGCCTTCTCCGCGCCCGATAATCCACGTTCCGTCGGAGAGCTCGCGCTTTTCGCGGACACCGTCTACTAGTGTGGTCAAATAAAGCATGGAGAGGTGCCCCTTAGTCTTAATGAGTTTTTCTTCCGGTCGGATTGCGCTCTTTGTTCAGCTCGACAATCTGCTCGCGGATCTTCTCGAACTCGATCACCGGCAGCTCATCCTCGGTGACAATGTCGTTTCTGTTGCGCAAAGAAAGCGCAAGGCTCCCCTTTTTCTGTTCAGCGGATGCGAGCATTTCAGCTTCGCGGGGAGTGACGAGAAGCGTAACGGTCGTATAACCGGACGGCGACGAAGAAGACGCGCCGAGACTTCTGACGCGGGTCTTCGCCGTTTCATCGCCGACGGCGAGAACGCGGACCTTCTGAAGAAGCGTAACCGTCGCGAGATCTCCGCGCTTATTCTTACCCTCGTCGCTGGGGAATGTAAACGTGCCGATTACATCGACCTCGTCTCCCGCGCGAACCATCCCAGATACTGACGCCGAACCGCTGACGCTGATTGAAAACGCGCGGAACTTCTTTGCGATCTGATCGGAAAGACCGACATCGCGGGAATACCCCTCGATATCTGTTTTTCTGATAGGTATATTAGCTTCGACCGTCGTAAGAAGTGTGCGCCCGATAAGCGTATTCTTATCGTCAGGCGTATAGACAAGCCCCTCGTTGCCTACGCGGATCGTCTTACACGACTTTAAGTCTTCAGCAGTGATGACGCTTCCTTTCGTCTTACGCTGTACAAAGCACACGGCGTTTATTTCGCCATACTTGCGATTCATGGCGGCTTTCTCCTCTTTGAGCTCCGCGATCTTGCCGCTGATCCATGCGTTTGACCCAAGAGCCCCGATAAGACCGGCTACAAGGCTCGCAATCAGAACCATCTGACGTTTCATATTAGAACAATCCCTTCACCTTACCCGTTTCTACATCTACATCAATCCTGCGGTACGCGGGAGAAGCGCTCGTTCCGGGCATAAGCTTTATCTCGCCCGCGACCGGTACGAGAAGCCCGGCGCCGGCATAGACGAGAATGTCCTTTACCGGCAGACGCCACCCCTTCGGACGGCCGAGAAGTTTCGGATCGTGCGAAAGCGAATACTGTGTCTTCGCGATACAGATCGGAAGGCGCGCGGTCTCGGGATTCGCCTGGTACGCTTCGAGCTTTTCGAGGGCGAGAGGCTCGAAATCGACCCCGTCGCCGCCGTAAACTTCTTTAACCTGCTTTTCGATGCGGTCTTTGAGCGGCTCGTTAAGATCGCAGAGGAATTCGAAATTATTAGGCTCGTCACACGCGGCGATGACGGCCTCGGCGAGTTCAAGCGCGCCTTCGCCGCCCTTGAGCCAGTGGTCGGAAACCGCGAATCTGGCGCCCGCGGATTCGGCGACCTTCTTGACGAGAGCGCGCTCGGCTTCCGTGTCGGTATAAAACGCGTTCAGACAGACGACGGGCTGAACGCCCGAGCGGCGGATGATGTCAATGTGGGCGAGAAGATTGTCGCATCCCTTTTCGAGAAGCTCGAGATCCTCGCTCGTATAGACGGGATCGAGCGGGAGTCCCGCCTTTACCGCCGGAGCGCCGCCGTGGGCCTTGAGGGCGCGGACCGTCGCGACGAGTACGACCGCATCGGGCTTAA
>JAGCJE010000213.1 GCA_017648225.1 Kiritimatiellia bacterium
AATAGAACCAATTTTTGAGACGTCCCCCATATTATACGGCTGGGCGCCTATGGTGTTATACTCCGCCTGATTTTCCGTATCACTCGCGCCGACAAGACTCCCAAACCAATTAACGCCTGTTGACAGGATTTTCTTTCCCGTCTGTACAATACCACCGCTTTCCGATACGGCCGACGCGGCCGCGCCGGTGATCAGCGGGGCGAGCGATTGCGGCAAAGCTGTATGGATTGCCGCGAGCGGGATATCTACGCCTACCTGGGCTTCGGTTGCGAATACGATATTACCGGGCGTCCAATCGAGGTAAGAGCTCCCGGAATACGACGTGCAGAGGTTTAAAATTCCCTTGCCCGTTCGAACGTCCACGGTGTAAACGCAATACAAGTCCGAAATATCCGTAAACTGCGAAGCGTCGAGCTCCACCTGGCCACAAAACGGGAAGAACGAGAAATAATACTTTGAATACGGCGAGCTGTTGAGATATACGCCCCGGCTGGACGCCTGCGGATGTTTTGCCAGGGTAAGTGTGATTAAATTGGTAAAGCCCAGCTCGACGTACCCCTGAAAGAAGTAGGCGTAATTATTTGTCAGGGTAATACTGTCGTATCCGACATAAACAGTAGTAGATTGTGACGCCATGTTCCGCGTTGTAAAATCGGTTACGGAATACGGGAGCCAGAAACACGTCGTGAAATACTGAAACGGGTCCGTTATTGCTTTCTTAATACCGTCCGCGATATCCTGGCCGCCGTTTCCCCATTGCGTGGTAAAATTGAAAAGTTCCAGGCTTAACTCGATAAAGCCAGCGACGGTAAATACCCAATACTGCACGCACCCGGTAATACTGCCGGTTTTTGATACAATGCCGCACACCACGCACCCGTTAGAACTAGGGGCGGGAAGTAGCGGGTTTGTTATACTAACCCCGTTGGTAAATGGCTGTCTTGCTGATACAGGATATCTAGTATCAACAATTCGGCCATCGGATGCTGAAGCAGATCGCAAAACGTACTGCGTCGAACTCGTGATTGCCGACTTATACGTGGCCAGCACGTCAACCTCGCACGTAAACGCTATGCGGGCTCCCATGAACTCCCAGCTATTGATAAAATAGTAGCGGTTAAACTCGGGGATATAGCAATATACAAATTGTGTATACGCTCCCAGGCCCGAAACTTGGGTCGTCCGAACCTCGATAACCGGCCGAAGCAATGTGCAAGGGCCTTTCAGCATCGCGTCGGAAATCGTGAAACTGTTTAGGTCCGACGGTGTCGGCGGTTGTTTTGTTGAGTTTAGCCGCTTTGTAAAGGCTTTGAACAAAATTATTGTCATTGTCGTTTACCTCTGAAAAAAGGCCCGCCGGTAAAGGACTCGGGCGAGATCAAACCCGATAGGAACCCGGCGGGCGAAAGCAAGGAGGAACCCTATATCAATCTAGGCAGATTACCACGGCTTTTTCGGTGTTGTCGCTCAGAGTAGCAAACCGCGCGTGGTAGTCCTCGTTGTAATACTCCCCGGAACTATTCAGCGGGCTCACCAGCGTATGCGGATTAAGCCAGGCGTAGCCCAGGGCGTCCTTGTCGTGAATAAGACCTATTACGGTACTGTTGGAGACGGCCGACGTCGCGATCTTCTGGTTGCCGCTGGTGTCGGTGTAAACAGGCTTCGCGTTGATGCCCTGGGGCGTATCGATGCTCTGCCAGAAATCAACGGCTTCGTACGTCGGGAGCGTCATAAGGTCGTTGTGGTACAGCCCAGACAGGACCATAGAATTAATCATCTCAAGGAACGGACGGTACAGAGCGACGCGAACGTTTTCCGGGGACGTGTGGCGAAGAATCGGAAGCGTGCCGATCACCGTCTGATACTTCTGGGAAGAATGACGCATCAGGCCGACAATAGATTTAATCCGGCTATACAGCCAGCGGATAAAGCCCTCAAAATTGCCCGGCTGGAATACGGTCGTTGCGGTCAGCGTAAGCCCGGTCAGCGCGTTGTACTCGGTCAGAGCATGCACGATGCGGTCCGTGTTGCCCTCGTCGAGAAGTCCGGCGATAAAGTTTACCTGGAGCGCCATACTCTTGGCTTCCTCATAGCGTTTGCGGTCGTTTAGACGCTCGGTAACACAAAGCTGATTAAATCTTACGAGCTCCTCGGCCGAACTGAACGCAACATCGAACTGCGAAAGAAACACCGTGTACGGCATGTGATAAACGGAACTGCCGTAAAAGTTCGTCTGGAGCACTTTGCTCTTTTTGATCTTCCAGGGGTCGATGCTCTGGCCGTCGCCGATCGGCGGCGTCTGGCCGGCGTCGTAGGTTGCGGGCCAATCCCAGGCCGGGTCATCTTCGGCCGCATTGGCTACAGGGGACAGTTTGCGCGTTGCGTTGCCGTAGCGGCTGGCGGTCATGCGGAGCGCGCTATTCGGCAGATCATACTCGCGGACGGCGAAAACGGTATCGCGCCAAACCTGGGAAATGGCATTTAGCACCGGGTCCCGGCCCGTCTGGAGCAATACTTCCGCGACGCTCACAACGTCGCTAAAGTCGTTGATAGCGGCAAGGCCGCTCTGGTCCGTCATTTGGCTTACAACGGCATTGAGGAACGTCGAAGCCTGCTGAACAATCATGCTATTCATTCTTTATATCTCCCTCTCTCAAGTGTTGCACAGATTCAGCAACATGTCGGTTGCTTTCTGGCGGGTGTCTTCGACCGGGTCCACAGTGGCTCCGGCCGGCTGGGCTGATGCGCGAATATTGCTCTTCTGTAGCGTCGTTGTCAGAGCCTTTATAGCGGCCAGGAGCTCTTCGTTGTCCTGGGCCGGCTGTACGGGCTGGGCCGGTGCCGGTGCCGGGGCGTTTTCGCCGGCTGGCTCTTCCGGCGGTGTAATAAGGTCCTCGCCGGATTCCATAGCGGCGATCTCCGCTTTTGTGTATCCGGCACTAATCAGTGCCAGGGTTTCCGCTAGTTTCATCTTCTTTCTCCTCTTCGATTTCTGGGAGCTCGGCCCTATCAAATAATGATTTAAGATGCTGGGCAAGCTCCGGGTTTGCTTTTCCTATATTTTCGATAATGCTCCCGCACTCCATGACAATAATATAGATTGCGGTCCCCTTAGAGATCACCAGGGGGAGCGTTATCCCGATATACGGGAGCAAGATATCACAAACGACAGCGAAAAAGAAAGCGAATATCTCCGACAGTTTGTGATATAGCCCGGCCCGCATGATCGAGGATGCGTAATCGTGCCGGGTGAAGGCCGCGATTAGACCGCTCACGATATCCAGGACGATGAACGCCAGGAGACAGAGCGCGATTTTGAGTTGCGGCAAAATGGCGTCAAGTGTGATAATTGACAAGGCGATCGTTGTTTCTCCCATATCCGTCACTCCCATTGTATAACGATCTGGGCCGACGATTTCTTAAGATCGTACGTCGTGCCGCCGCTGGTTGTTACGCGGATTCCGGGCTCGTCGTCGATTGTGTGCTCGGCTACCGTAGTAACATTGTCAACAACGGCCACCTGGGGACTTCGTTCGTCGGTATATATCCAAATAATCCGCACTCGATCACCACCTTATACAAATATAGGGCCGGTTTACGTGGCGCCGTTACCACTTGGCCCGCGCTTCCGGCGCGTCGGCTATGGCCACCGGCCCACTTTCATTATACTATATTATAATAAGGAAGTCAAATAATACTTGCTGTAATAATCGGAAAACCTGATATTTCCCCGGAGCCACGCTTCGAAAAAACGTTTCTGCTCGCGCTTCAGCCGCTTAATGCTCATTTCGTCGGTGTTGTATCGGTATTTTGGCGGGCCGCTCTGATGCCGGGTTACGTAGTACCGGGCTTCGCTCTTATGCCGGTAAATATACACTTCTTCCCCGACGGCCGCCACGATACGATATTCGTTGAGCGGCGCCTGGTCCACGTATAGCCAGGTTTGCCGATCGAAATCGTTTTTCAAGCTCATTGTAATAAAATCGTCACTATCGCGGGCCGCGCGGTAAAGGGCCGTTGACGCTTTCCGCTCGCTGATCGGAGACGGCGGGAGCTTGATCACCGCCACGCCTTTTTCCTGGTTGATGTATTCGTGCTTCCCTTTAGTGAACGTCCGATCGAGGTCCGATATAATGCCCAGGCTTTGGAAGATCGGACAGGCCAGGCTTTCGGAGTTGCTCAAACAGACGCTCTTTAACGGGCGCTCTCCTCGAAGCTCACGGTTGCGGGAAATCGTTTCGACGGAGTTTAGGAAGCTCTCGCCCTCGTTGCGTATCCGCTTTACGTGTTTTTCCGGCTGAAACTCATCATAAAGTAGCGTCTTTACGTCTTCCATGTAAAAGCCGCGTATCTTGTAAATACGGACCAGCGCGGATATATACCCTATCGGCTCCCCGGCCGGCGCCAGCTCGCCCTTGTCGTTCTTCTCACCATGCCAAACTCCGGCCAGAGCCTTGACGTGGGGAAGCGGCCCGCACACGATCGCCGGATAGCGCTCCGGGTTGTCGTTGATCACCGGCATGAACGGGGAGAGATCGGTATAGCTGATCGCGTCGGCTTCCTCGCCGGTACGGCGCATCAAGAGGAACTTTTCGCCGGCGGGCATGTCCATGAGCTGGGCCATCGCGCCGTAGCTCTTCCCGGTACCGCGGCCGCCGATCACGAAGATAAACGGATAGGGGAGTGCCATAATCCCCGCCATATCCGCGTAGCCGTTATCTAAAAACAGATTCATGACAAATTCTCCTTTAATAAAAAAGGCGGGGATTGCTCCCCGCTTTGTACGTTGTTGATGATTACCCGATCGACGCCAGATCACAATCCATATAGCGCCGGCCGCTCTTGCTGGTGCCGGACAGGACGCGGATAGAGAACGGACGATCACCGACGATATCGACGATATCGAAGAAGCTCTCCTTAAATGTTTTGCTCTGGGCCGCCAGGACCAGGCCGCTTTCGGTCAGGACGGAGAGGATTTCGACGTCCTCGCCCTTGCTGTTTACATCGGTGTAAATCAGCCAGGCGCTCACGGAGAAATCATTGTCGAGCTGATCGTCGTCCAGCTTGTTGACGCTGACGGTGGTTTTGCCCCTGGTCATTTTGTAAAGAAATACCGGGTCGTTTAAGAGCTCGTGGTCGCTTGTGTCAATGATCTTTAGTTTGCTTTCCATAGTTTTTGATCTCCTTTATTTAATTTCCGGCGGTCTCGCCGTTTATTTCATTATAAACTTCTTTTAAGATTTTGTCAAACAAAATGTGGCTCATTCGGATAATTCTTTTATACTCTTCTAACGTGCCTACGGTGTACTCTGATTGATAAAGATAAATATTCGCGGTTATCTCGATTCTTTCACCATCCTTTATTATTTCCTCTACTTCGGGAAAGTCGTTATATCTCGCGGCCAGGCCGCCGGCGTCCCGGAATACAAAGCCGTCCTGGAGAGCTTCCAGGCCGCCGCGCTTCGCCAGCTCGATCGCGCCTTTTCGTTTGTCTACTCCGGCGATCGTAACGTGGAGCTCCGGGCCTGTTTTCGTTTCCTCGATATACGCGTACTTTTTCGGGCCGGCGCTCTTGAAATCCCGATAAAAGCCGTCCCGCTCCAGGGCGCCCATGTAATGTGTTTTGCCTTTTGCATCCACCGCATAAGCGCCGCTCTCCGTCGATAGGCGTATCTTTTCCGCGTTGTACTCGGAAAAGTCCACGTCCCCGATATACTTCACGCTGTCTGTATCGCAATACACGAAATCGTGGAAGCTCTTCTCCCGGTCGTGGGATGCCAGGAAGCTCTTCTCCCGGTCGTGGGATGCCAGGCGGGCGCATCGGAAAAGCTCGAATCTCGCGTTGGCTGTGGTCCAGATGCCGAACTGATACGGGAGCCAATAGCTCTTTTTGCATCTCGCGAAAAGCTCGGCTTCGGTCGTGTGCTCGTCGAAATGGAAATCTCGATCTTCGGCCATGTACTCGATCGCCTGACGTATCGGGTTTGTTGCCATAAGCCCATAAATCCCGTTTATGCGGTTTTTACTCTTGTTGTACAGCGTTTCGTTGAGCTCTCCAGGAAGCCCTTTCAGCGCCGTTTTGTATCGGTACGCTTCGATGATAAAATCCCGGATACATTGCGGGAGCGGGCCTTTTCGGGATTTATAGCAATTGAGCACTTCGGCACTTTCCCAGCGGTAGGTTTCTTTGATAATCCGATAGTCCATATCGGTAATACAGAGCGTCAGGGCTTCGGCTTCCAGGATGCGGCCGGTGAAAACCTGGGCGCCGATCAGGTCATAGCTCTTGTCTTTTGAGATATACGGGTCCCCATAAAACACGTTTTTAAGTTTGATTCCCCGAAAGCGGATTTCCAATAGCACCGCTCGCCCGCGCGTGAATATCAGCTTCTCAACATTTTCTATCGTTACGTTTTCGATCTTCGTGAGCGGCTCAATAGGAAAAAACCATTTACCAGGACGTCCGGGTAACTCGATGATCGGTCAGCGCTGGAGACGTCGTGCAAGATATCGTTGATATAGTAGCGGTTACAATGGACATCGCCGCCACGGAAAGCCCGGTGCATGATTCGATAAAGCTCGGGTCCCGGGAAGTATTTCTCCGCGTAGCGATAGCCCAGGTTTTCCCGGACGATCTTTTTGAGGTCCTTGCGGATAAAGCCCGTTGACGTCAGCGGCATGTTCATTAAGTTGCATTTCTCGCTGATCATAAGCGCGTTGATCGCTTCCACCAGGCCCAGCACGTCGTTTTGGCAATAGCGTAATTCCTCGATCGTGAGCACACTAAACCAATAGCGCGGGATTCCATAATCGAAATCGGTCAGCTTCTCATGCTTCACGTGAAACTTTCGAGTAAAGTCGCGAAGATTCATGTTACTTAGACGATACGAGCACCTAAACTCGAAGCGGCGCTCCCACATCGTACAGTAGAGAACTTTCCGGCGCTCTGTGGCGAAAACTTCCTCGGTTCTGAAATCGTATATTCCGGCGAGAAATTGGAACTCGTACGAGAGGTTATGCACGAATACAACGAGCGTGGTCCGGGCTGGAAGATGCGCGAGAATCTTCTCCTGGAGCAATTTAAAATCGTCCCAGGTCCGGCCGAATACCGTTAAATCCGTTGATAGCTGAAATTGCCATATATACAGCACGCTTTGCTCGATCTCCGGGATACCGGTCGTCTCGATATCAAACGCACACGTACAATCGAGGATATCAAACTTATCGACGGAGCGGTTTTTGTTCTTCCGGCGCTTGATGATCGGATACCGGGCCAGGATACCGGCGTCGAAATCATCCACGTGTACCCAGGGCGCCAGGGGAAGCGGTAAGCATGTTTTCATAGTTTTCTAATCTTGTCTTCCATGCCATGCGCTCTCAAATAGTCATTAAACGCACGGCTCATGCGGCTCTTGTTGGAGCTCCCCTTTATCTTTCCTTGCTCCACCAGCTTGTCGAAGATTTCGGCCGCTTCGTCACTATCGAACAAAAGGACGCGCTGGGTCCCCTCGTACTTCTCGTACTTCCGGCGCCACATGTCCATGAAGTCGTTGAAATGCTCGACGTTTACCGGCGTAACGGATTCGTAGCCTAAACCCTGGAGCGTCTCGGCCTTTTGCGCGGCCATCTCCCGGCGGCCGGATTCGGTGCTGATCGGGCTCTGGAGCCATTTCGCGAGCTGGGTAGATGTTTTCGCAAACTGCACTACAAAGTCCCCGCCGGCCGTCTCCCGGAGCTCTTTCAGCGTCGGAAGCTGTACCGTCTCGGCCGGAGCTCCGCGCTCGATGCGGCCCAGGGCCACTTTGCGCATATAGCTGTAGTCTTTCTGTAAGTCCCGGAGCTCGACGCCCTTGTGGCGCGTGGCCGTGCGCACAAAAGTTTGAACGTTGGTAATGTAATCTTTACTCGGTTTCTTTGCCATTTTTCCCGCCCTCTCTCTTCAGTAACCAATATTCGAAAATTACGTGGGTCCTGGTGCAGTGCTGTATGATGATTTTCCCCTCGCCAAACCGGCCGCGGTACGGTACGACGCCGATCAGATGCGCGGGAACGTAGCCGGCGTGTTCAGAGCTCCGGCGGCACTCGTGGCCCAGGAAAGCCAGAGCCCGGCGCGTGGCGTCCAGCGTCTCCGCGTTCTTTATCGTGGCCCGGTAATCGGCCGATATGTTGTTCAGCGTCGCGCACTTGTGCCAGGGCGGGGCGCCGGTGTACGTGGTGTTTCTATAGGGATTCGCAAATCGTAATTCCTTGCGCTTCATAATACTTTTTTCTCCTCTCTGAAATGGCCTGGGCTTCGAAAATCGGGACGATATGATACGCCATATCGGACGCGGCTAATAGGAATTGTATCGCGTCGCGGGTTTCCAGGAAATAGCAATATTTGACTTCGGTGTTTTCGTACTCAACGCGGGTCCAGGATACACCGTCGCCGTTGCAGAAAAGCGCGTAGAACGGCTCTGAAACGCGACGGGTAACCAGGTAGGCGAAGACTTCGCGGGGGACGGCTTTTCGCTTGCTGGGTAGTTTGTTTGACATGTTGTTCACCTCACTTTCATGTTGGATTCATCGTCTACAATTATAGCAAAAATTTTTCGTTTGTAAAGGGTAAATCTACAAAATAAAGTATTGACATGTCTACAAATTCGTGATATTATAAGGGTGTTCCTGGGAGCCACTCAGGACAAGAAAAATTAAAATTAAAGGAGATCACAACAATGACAACCAGAATTGAAACCAAAAAGATTAAAGGCCGGGCCGACAAGCTCCGCGCTGATATGAAAGAATTTAAAGCCCGCTATACCGACGGCGATCTAAAAAGAGCAATCGAAGACGTGCTCGACAAAGATTTCTACGGAGATATCATCCAGGCAAAAGTCGAAGCGTTCGGCTTAGCAGAAACCAGCTTCGCAATTGATCTTGTGATCGATGGTTTTGTCAGAATTTATAAAATCCGCTACTATTGCGATATCAATCTCAAAGTAGACAACGACGAAAACCTCATTCACGTAAAATCATATACTGAAGACTAATTAAACGGCTGTGCTACCGGCCACACGGGCAGAAAGGATAAAACACTATGTCGATCAGAAATTTACTCTCATGCTACCGTAGCTACTCCGTTATCCGGCTAATCGTCTATGACGAAAAGTACGACGGGAAACATTTAAAGGTTTGCTTCGACCCAGGCGAAAGCTTCAAGTGTCTTTATGAAAACGATCTGGAAGAGCTCGATAAAATCGCGGATATGAAAATCAAGGATTGGTACGTGTTCGTTGATACGCTCCGCATCCTGGTTTATGATGAGTTCTAATGGTCAGGCGATCGGTGCCGATCGGGGAAACGCTCCCGGCCGGCCCGATCTTTTTTGTTTACCTAGGG
>JAGCJE010000214.1 GCA_017648225.1 Kiritimatiellia bacterium
GACGGCGCATGAAGCGCCGAAAAGGAAAGGAAAAATAAAATGAATACAGATACGATGAAATATGGGATGATTGCCGCCATGGCGGGGCTTGCCGGTTGCGGCGATCTTCAGGCGGCCGATACGCAGAACGTTCCTTCGACCGTAAATGAGAAGGAAACCGTAGTGACCAACGCCAACGGGACCGTCACAAGAACAAAACGTTCGGAGCGTGAGATCAAGGATGCCGACGGCAATGTCATCGGACACGAGACGAGCGTTTATTCCGAAACGGTTCCTGGGGATTCTGCCGCGTCGCAAAACAAGAGCGAGGTAAACGATCCAAAAGATAAAACCGCGGGGCCGGAGAACGCGACCGAAAAGGCCGTGCCGAAGGCGCCGAACGATTCGTTTCTCGGATTGAAGTTTGGCGAGGTTCCCGTCGGCGCCGATAAGGCGGAGGCCGTTCCCGGGGAGAGCGCTCTTAAGATGATCAAGTTCACTCCGGAGAAGAAGCTCAACGGGTTTGACGATTATTACGCTTTCGTTTCCCCGAAGACCCATAAGCTCGTGAAGGTCTGTGCCTGCGCGAGAGAAGAGGTGGCGGCAGACTCTTTCGGGCGGCGACATTATCTCGTCGAGGCTCTTGAACGCCGCTATGGTGTGCCGGCACGTCTCGCCAGCTGGGCTCGTCCGCTTTACCTGCTCGACATCGCTCCTAATCGCGGCGTTTCCATCTGCCTTGCCGACGCCTCGAGCGATTACGAGACCGTGATTACGGCTTGGGACGATGACGCGGCCCGTCTCGCGGCGTCTGAATTGCGCGAAATGCGCGACGAGGCGTTCCGCAAAGCCATCGAGAACCGCGCGAAAGCCGTGAATGAAGCGGCGGACGCGTTTTAAGTGCGGTATAAGCTTAAAATCGGATACGACAAAAAAGAAAACGGCCGCGACATTTGCGGCCGTTTTCTTTATGTAGTCAGATCTTCAGGAATTAAAGTTTGCTCCCGGCGGGGGTGAAGCGGATTACATAACCGCCGCCCTTGGCCATCTTAAGGGCGATCTTGTCGCCTTTCTTGACGATGCGCGTCTCATGAATATAGCGCATCGGCTTAGTGTTGGCCTCGGGGTGATCGCGGAATATTTCGGCGGCCCACTTGCCTTCGCCGAGATAGTCGGTCGGGACCTCGACTTCGCGCTCGTTGGAGTCGGTCATTCCGGCGGCGTACCAGACATCGCCCTTGCGGCGCGCACAGGCGGCGTAGCCGAAGTTGTTGATATCGCCCGCGATGCCGACCGTATCGTCCCAGACGACAGGCGTCTTAGCCATGAACGAGAAGCATTCCATATTCTTCTCGTATTTTGAGGGCGAATCGCAAAGCATCTGGAGCGGCGCGAAATACATCGTCATCATCGCCATCTGGCGGCAGCGAGTACCGACGGAGCCAGCGTTCTCGAGAGTGCCTTTATACTTTCCGATAGGATAGTTATCCATCGCGCCGGGCGTATAATCCATGGGACCCGCGCTCATACGGACGAAGTAAACGCCGATATCATTCTTCGGGAAGTCGTAATCGTTATTAAACCACTTCGCGCACTCAAGACCGTGAACGCCCTCGAAGTTGAGAACGTTGGGATACGTTCTTTCCATTCCCATAGGCTTAAACATGCCGTGATAATCAACAAGCATCTTCTCCTTGGCGCAGACGTCGGCGAACTTCCAGAGGAATTCGACGCACTTGGCGTCATCGCGATCCATAAAGTCGACCTTAAAGCCTTTGGCGCCGAGCTTGGCGAAGTGCTTTGCGACGCGCTCTTCTTCGCCGACGATCTGAGCCCAGGCCATCCAGAGGATGATGCCTACGCCTTTCTTCTCGGCGTACTTAATGAGGTGCTCGACGTCAACCTCGGGATTATACTTCCAGATGTTGAGTTTCTGGCTCCAGCCCTCGTCAAAAATCACGTATTCAACACCGTTCTTCGCGGCGAAGTCGATGTAATATTCATAGGTCTTTGTGTTGCAGCCCGACTTAAAGGGGACGCCCTGAAGATTCCAATTGTTCCACCAGTCCCAGGCTACCTTGCCGGGCTTAACCCAGCTGAAGTCTCCCTTGGCGGGAGTCGCGAGCGCCCAAACAAGATCATTGGCGACGAGATCGGAGGCATTGTCGGCGAGCATAAACGCGCGCCAGGGGAAAGTGCGCGTACCCTTAGTCTTAACAAGATAATCGCCACGCTTGGTGACGCGCTCGTAGCGAAGACCGCGCTTCTCGCTGTAGGGCTTTTCGGAACCCCAGTTCATATAAATGTATTTTTCGGGAATTTTAGCGAACGTGCCGTCTATTTTAACTGACGAATCTGCTTGGGCAGTAGAAGAACCGAAGTTCCAGCCGGGATAGTCGACCAGATCAGATTCGGTAACGCATACTGCCGTTCCGTCTTCAAGCGTATATACGAGCGGCAGATATCCGATTTTGCCTGCGGGAACCTTGAACTGTCCGGCACAATGTTCTTCGGGGATGCTTTCCCAGCTGTTCTGGAAGGGATCGGCCTCCTTCATCCTGTCCGTATCCAGAAATCCTTCCATATAGGAGAAGTTGGCGTAAACTTTACATTTTGAATTAGGAATCGTAAATGCCGCTTTCTCGTATCTTATGGTAATCTCGCCTTTTTTGTCCGTCTCCCAGCGATAGGCGACACCGTCATTGCGGGCGATTAGTCTCAAAGCCAATCCCCAACCCTGGAAATCTACGAGAGTTTCGTTGGCCGAAAGATCGACTTTCGACTTTTTGTAGACTGCCGCATCGGCGACACCTTCGATCTTACGCTTGGTTATCTGATCTGAGGTAACGATCCTATCGCCGGTTAACATTACATTGTTAATACTAAGCCCGACTTCGGTCTTGGCGACGACAGTTTTGCCGTCACGCGTTACCGTATAGGCTAACGGATCGAAACTGAAGCAGATCTTATTCTTTCCGTCGGGCGAGACTGCGCTCGCGTTTTTATAAACAGAGTAACAACCGGTAGTACCCAATCCCGCAACCGTCGCGGCAAGAGCCATAGCCATCATAGTCTTTTTCATGAGTTTCTCCTTAAAGATTAAACTTCGCTTATTATATCATAATAGAGGTTTTATATGAAGCCGTTTTCACCATCTGGAATATATCAACTTGATTTTATCGTCGGATTATGAGATAATCGCATAAAAGCCCGGTGGGGCGGAAAGGTGGTTTTAACCATGACGATAGCAGATGTTGTAAAAATTCTTGACGGTAAACTTGTTGCAGGTGACGGTACCAGTCCCCGCGCGGTCGGCGAGGTTGTCGCCAACGATCTGATGAGCGACGTCCTTCTTTATGACGCCGACGATATTCTTCTTGTGACTTCACTCGCGAGCGATCAGGCTATTCGTACGGCCCACATCGTAGGCGCGATGGGCGTAGTCGTGCATAACGCGAAGCCTCTTTCGGAAACAATGCTCAAGGTCTCCGAGGATCTTGGCATTCCTCTCGTGTCGAGTCCGTTGTCGAAGTATGACGCGTGCGTTAGGCTTCATGACGCGTTTCTCGCAGAAGAGCGCGGATGATACCCTGACAACCGGAAGGATTTTGCCATGGCAGAATACAATCCCGTGATTCTCCAGGGTCAGAAGACAAACGACGATGAGATTCTGGCCAAGTCGCCGCTTGACGCGAAAGCGCTCGGAGGGGATTCGAGCGTTATCATAATGGAACTTCTTCAGCGCTTCAAGGTCCGCGACGTGATGAAGCGCCAGGTGATTACCATCCCCCGCAGAGCGACGCTGCGCCAGGCCCAGGTTCTGATGCGCGACAACCGCATATCGGGCGTGCCCGTCTGCGAAGACGGCCGCCTTTTCGGAATCGTTTCAGTGAACGACATAATACGCGGTCTCGACGGCGGGTGGATGGACGATCCGTGCGAGAAGCACATGGCGACCAATCTCGTCGTTCTCGAGGCGGGAATGCCGATAGCATTCGCGCTCAGATATTTCAACAACTATACGTACGGGCGCTTCCCCGTTCTCGACTCCAACCGCAAACTCGTCGGAATAATTTCCCAGCGCGACGTGATGCGAGCGCTTCTTTACGAGTTGTCCGTCGAAATTCGCAAACTCGAGCGCAAAACATCAAAGAGTATCGCCGAAACGTCGAAGGAGGCGAGCGAGAATTATTTCCGTCGCGAGTGGGCGGTGGTGAGGAACGATCTTTCGCGCGCGGGTCACGCCGCCAACGATATAAAGGGTATTCTCCGCGAACGCAAAATCGATCGATCGATAGTGCGGCGCATCGCGGTCGCGGCGTACGAGCTCGAAATCAACATCTGTATCCATTCCCACGGAGGAGTGCTCGTTCTGATGATCACGAACGATGTCGTTACGATCACGGCGAAGGATCGCGGTCCCGGCATCGCCGACATCGAATGGGCGTGCCGCGACGGCACGTCGACGGCCAACGACTGGATCCGCTCGCTCGGTTTCGGCGCCGGCATGGGGCTTTCGAATTCGAAGCGTGTGTCGGATGATTTCGAGATAAAGTCCGAAATCGGGAAATTCACGAACGTGAAGTGCGTTTTCAATCTCGCGCCCAAGAAAACTGAGGAGAATTCCGCATCATGACATTAAGAGAAGTTTGCGAAAAGGTCGGCGGCGAAATTATCGTCGATGTCGAAGACGCGAAAGCCGAGAGCGTTTACGTAGGAGATCTGCTCTCGGACGTGATGGGCCACGCGGGCGAGGATTGCGCGCTCGTTACGATTCAGAATCATCTCAATACGATCGCGGTCTGTACTCTCGTAGGTTGCTCTGTCGTTGTTATCTGCCATTCTCGCCCAGTGCCGCCGGATATGGTCGAGGGCGCGAAACGCGAGGGCGTCGCGATCGTCGTCACTGAGCTTTCGCAGTATGCCGTCGCGCTTGCGCTTTCCTCTCTGCCGCCGTGCTGATCTCAAATGAAGTTTGATTTACATATACACAGCTGCCTGTCGCCTTGTGCGAGTCTTGAGATGTCTCCCGCGGAGATTGTCGCCAAGGCTGTCGCAGCTGGAATGGGCGGAATCGCGATAACCGATCACCAGTCGTCGCGTAATGCCCCGGCAGTTGCGGAGTGCGCGCGCAGGGCGGGGATCGGCTGTCTTTGCGGTCTTGAGGTGTGCACCGCCGAAGAAGTTCATACGCTCTGCCTTTTCGATACCGTCGACGGGGCCGCCGCGATGACCGAGTGGGTGTACGCCGCTTTGCCTAAGCGCGTCAACGATCCCGACGTTTTCGGCGATCAGCCGGTCGTCACATGGGACGACGACATCGTCGACATGGAATGGCGCATCCTCGCAATGGCCTGCCGTAAAACGATACCGGACGTGTCGGCGAAGTGTCATGAACTGGGCGGACTTTTTATCGCGGCGCACGTCGACCGCTCCACGTTTTCCGTCTTTTCGCAGTTAGGCGGAATTTCCGGCGCCGAGGGGTTCGACGCGGTGGAGTTTTCTCGTACCGCCGACGAGACGCTTTGGCGCGAAAAGGTTCCCGGGTATGCGGTCACGCGAAGTTCCGATGCGCACAATCTCGACGATGTCGCTCGCGTCTGGACCGAAGCGGAGCTTGATTCATTTTCCGTCGAAGGGCTTAAAAAGGCGTTTGCTTCAAAGGCGACCGCCGTTTCGCCGCGCCTTACAAGATTTTAGGAGTTTATATGCACGCAACATTATCGGACGTCATCGCGGATACGGCGCACAATTCAATCGAAGCGGGCGCGTCGCGTGTTCTCGTAGAGATCGAGGAGGACGGCAAGTCTTTCAAGGTGACGATCGACGACAACGGTAAGGGGATGGACGAGGATGTTCTTAAAAGGGCGTTCAATCCTTTTTATACCGAGGCGGGCAAGCACGACAAGCGCAAAGTCGGATTAGGGCTGCCCATTCTCAAGCAGCTTTGCGATGCGACCGACGGGAGCGTGAGCCTTAAATCCGAGAAGGGCGTCGGAACCCGTCTTGAATACTCGTTTTCGGCCGGGCATATCGATCTGCCGCCGTTGGGGAATCTCGTCGAGACGGTCGTTTCGCTTTTCAACTTCCCGGGCGAGTTTGAGCTTGTCTTTACGCACCGCAAAGGCCCGGAGGAATATTCGATCGCGAGATCAGAACTGGCCGAAGCGGTAGGGGGGCTTGAAACGATCGACGGGCTCATGATGGCCCGTGAATTTCTCGCTTCGCAGGAAGAAGCGCTGGGGTGAAGAATGGTGGGCGGTGAGAGACTCGAACTCCCGACCCTCTCGGTGTAAACGAGATGCTCTAACCAACTGAGCTAACCGCCCGAAAAAGTATGTGCAATAGTATATCAAAAACTGTCGGTCGGTTTCAATAGCGAAATTAACTGGAATTTCCAGTAGAGTTGTGCTTTTGGATTTTTTGTGATAATATAGTGTTATGAAAATGAAAGCGAGGATAGGCCAAACAGTTCTTGAGTACGTAATTACGTTCTCAATCCTTGTCCTTGCGGTCGGGGCGCTTGCGTATCTGCTGAGGGCGACGAAGTCGTCTGTGGTGAGAACCGAGCGCCATGTAAGTTCAGAATATCCGTAAAATAACGATCTGAAAGGAGACAACAATGAAGAAGATGAAAAAAGGTCAGACGATGGTTGAATATATTCTTATCATCAGCTTGATC
>JAGCJE010000215.1 GCA_017648225.1 Kiritimatiellia bacterium
ATGACGCGGACTTTTTCGTAACCCCGAGAAAGGGTACCATTTCTCCATGGAGCACCAAGGCTACCGATATTTTCCACAACTGCGATCTCAAGTCGATCGAGCGCGTAGAGCGCGGTATTCGCTTTAAGACCTCGAAACCGCTCCCCGAGCAGTGTTTTTCCGCCCTTTACGATAAGATGACCGAGGGTGTTTACGAGGATATCGCCGATCTTTTCGAGGCGGGCGAGCCTAAGCCCGGCAGAATTTTCGATGTTCTTTCAAAGGGTATCGAAGCCGTCCGCGAGGCCAACGACGAGCTCGGACTTGCGATTTCCGAGCCAGAGATGGAGTATCTCGCCAAGAGCTTCGCCGCGGCCGGACGCAACCCGACCGACACGGAGCTCGTGATGTTCGGACAGGTTAACTCCGAGCACTGCCGCCACAAGATTTTCGGCGCCGAGTTCATCATCGACGGCAAGCGTCAGAAGAAGTCTCTTTTCGAGATGATCAAGAATACCCACGCCAAGCGCCCGAAGGATACCCTTTCGGCGTATAAGGACAACTCGTCCGTCATCGCTGGCTTTAAGACTGACGTGTTCTCGATCAATCCGAAAACGAATTCCTACGCCTTTAAGAAGGACGATCTCGATCAGCTCATGAAGGTCGAGACCCACAACCATCCTACGGCGATTTCGCCCTATCCGGGCGCGGCGACCGGCGTCGGCGGCGAAATCCGTGACGAAGCGGCGACGGGTGCCGGCTCCTGCACGCTCGCGGGTATCTGCGGCTTTATGGTTTCCAACCTCCGCATTCCCGGCTTCCCTCAGCCCTGGGAGCGTATTTTCGCCGATTTCCCGACGCGCCTCGCGACGCCTCTGCAGATCATGACCGAAGGTCCCATCGGCGGAGCCGCGTTCGGCAATGAATTCGGCCGTCCCCAGCTTTGCGGCTTCTTCCGCACGTACGAAGGCGAGATCGCCGGTGAACTGCGCGGCTATCACAAGCCGATCATGCTCGCGGGCGGTATGGGCTCCATCCGCAACAGCCAGGTTCAGAAGAAGCCTGTCAAGGTCGGCTCTCTCATCGTTCAGATCGGCGGTCCCGCCATGCGCATCGGCCTCGGCGGAGGCGCGGCGAGTTCGATGATGACGGGTACGAACTCCGAAGCTCTCGACTTCAACTCCGTTCAGCGCGGCAACGCCGAAATGCAGCGCCGCTGCCAGGGCGTCATCGACGCGTGCTCCTCGCTCGGTAAGGCCAACCCGATTCTCTCGATCCACGACATCGGCGCGGGCGGTCTTTCGAACGGCTGCCCCGAGCTCGTCGAGGCTACGGGCGGTAAGTTTTCTCTTCGCTCGATTCATAACGAAGAGAAGTCGATGAACCCGATGGAAATCTGGTGCTGCGAGGCTCAGGAGCGTTATGTTCTCGCTCTCAAGCCCGAGGCTAAGGCGTTTTTCGAATCTCTCTGCGAGCGCGAGCGCTGCCCCGTCGCGTTCATCGGCGTCGCGACGGGCGACGGCCAGCTTATTCTCGAGGACGAGCATTTCGGCGACAAGCCCATCGATATGGACATTAAGGTCCTTCTCGGCAAGCCTCCGCGTATGGTTCGTAACGTCAAGCGCGTTAAGCAGGTCCGTAAGGCCACGAACTTTGAGGGTATTAAGCCTATCGACGCGTTGACGCGCGTTCTCCATCTTCCCGCGGTCGCCGATAAGACGTTCCTTATTACGATTACCGACCGCACGGTTACGGGCCGCGTGGCTCGCGATCAGATGGTAGGTAAGTATCAGCTTCCCGCCGCGGACTGCGCCGTTACGACGATGGGCTACAAGACATTCAACGGTCAGGCGATGGCGACGGGCGAGCGTACTCCCATCGCGCTTCTCGACGGCCCCGCTTCCGGCCGCATGGCGATCACCGAGGCGATTACGAACCTCGCGGCAGCTGATGTCGGCGACATCGGTCAGATCCGTCTTTCGGCCAACTGGATGGCTCCGTGCGGCGATCCCGGCGAAGACGCGATTCTTTACGATACCGTCCAGGAAGTCGGCCTTAATTTCTGCCCGAAACTCGGCGTTTCGATTCCCGTCGGCAAAGACTCCTGCTCGATGCATACGACGTGGAAGGATTCGAAGGGTGAAGACAAGAAGCAGGTCGCGCCTCTCTCTCTCGTGATTTCGAGTTTCGCGCCCGTGAACGACGTCCGTCTTACGCTTACGCCTGACTTGAAGCCAGGCGCGTCCAAACTCGTTTATGTCGATCTCGGCAACGGCGAATGCCCGCTCGGCGCGACAGCGCTCGCCCAGGTTTACACGCAGCTCGGCAACACCTACGCTGATTGCGACGCCGCTGATTTGAAGCGTTTCTTTAACGCGATGCAGAAGATCGTCCGCGAGAAGAAGGCTCTCGCGTATCACGATCGTTCCGACGGTGGTATCGTAGTAACGCTCGCTGAAATGGCGGTTACAGGCGGTCGCGGTATTAAGGTCGAGCTTCCCGACGGCGATGTTCTCGGCCAGCTCTTTACGGAACAGCCTGGCGCCGTTCTTCAGGTCGCCGACGAGAATCTCAAGGACGTCCTCGCGATCTTCAAGTCCGCGCGCGTTCCCGCCGTCGTTATCGGCGAGCCCGATGATACGAGAGACTTTGAGGTTTCCGTCGGTTCGCGTCTTGCGGTTAAGACCGATCTTACCTATCTTCGCCGCGCGTGGAGCGAGACGACGTATCGTATGCAGGCTTTGCGCGACAATCCCGTCTGCGCGAAGGAGGAGTACGACAACGGTCTCGACGAGACGGATCCTGGTCTTAACTTTAAACTCACCTTTGATCCGGACGCTAGATTTATTAGAAGCGCTAGAGGCGCTAGAGGGAAGGCGACTGCGCCTAAGATGTGCATTCTTCGCGAGCAGGGCGTTAATGGTCATATCGAAATGGCTGCCGCGTTCTCTCTCGCCGGTTTTGACTGTCAGGACGTTCACATGAGTGACTTGATTTCTGGCAAGGTTGACCTCGCCGACTTCAAGGGCCTCGTTGCGTGCGGCGGCTTCTCTTACGGCGACGTTCTCGGAGCCGGTTCTGGTTGGGCGCGTTCGATTCTCTACAACGATCGCCTTAAAAAGATGTTCGCTAAGTTCTTCGCCCGCAAGGATACCTTCTCGCTCGGCGTCTGTAACGGTTGTCAGATGCTCTCTCAGCTTAAGGATATTATTCCCGGTGCAGAGGCTTGGCCTAAGTTCGTCCGCAACGTTTCCGAGCAGTTTGAAGCGCGTTACGCGACGATCGAGATTGAGTCTTCTCCGTCCATCTTCTTCAAGGGAATGGAAGGCTCTCGACTCCCGATCGCCGTCGCCCACGGCGAGGGTCGCGTCTGGACCGACGGCTTTACTCCCGCCACGTGCGCCGCTCATTATGTCGACGGACGCGGCAACGCGACGGAGCGCTATCCCTACAATCCGAACGGCTCTATCGGTGGTCAGACGGCGTTCACGTCGGCCGACGGTCGCGCCACGATTATGATGCCTCACCCGGAGCGCGGCTTTAGAGCGTGTCAGTTGAGCTACAATCCCGGCGTCTTCAAAGAGAACGGTCCGTGGATGCGTATGTTCCAGAACGCCTACCGCTTTGCCACCGAAGGTAAATAAGTGCGCGTCGGTTTCGGATATGACTCACACCGTTTCGAGGAAGGGCGAAAGCTCTTCCTCGGCGGTATTGAGATACCGTATGAAAAGGGCTTAAAGGGCCATTCCGACGCGGATGTGCTTATTCATGCGATAATCGATGCGCTTCTCGGCGCGGCAGCTCTCGGCGATATAGGCTCACACTTTCCAGATACCGACGAAAAGTGGCGCGGTGCCGATTCGACGAAACTTCTTGAAGCGGTAGTCGCCGAGGTCCGCGATGCCGGTTGGCGCGTCGGGAACGTCGACGCTACGGTAATATGCGAAAGACCAAAACTTTCGCCTCATATTGCCGCAATCCGCAGTCGCCTCTCCGGAATACTTTTCCCTGGCGGGGAGCGTGGCGTCGATCGTATAAGCGTAAAGGGTAAAACGAACGAGAAGATGGACGATGTCGGCGCGGGCGAGGGTATCGAGGTTCATGCGGTAGTGTTGTTGAATAAAACAGCTTTATGAGTTTTGCTGGAGGATTAAAATGATCGGAACGGGTGAAATGATAGTTCGGCTCCTTGTCGCGGCGCTGCTCGGCGGACTTATCGGCCTGGAGCGTGAATACCGCTCGAAGGTCGCGGGACTGCGTACGCATCTTTTGGTCGCGATCGGTTCAGCGCTCTTTATGCTGTTGTCGCGGTACGGATTTGAAGGACAGGCGGATCCTTCGCGCGTGGCTGCTCAAATAGTCAGCGGAATTGGTTTTATCGGTGCGGGTGCCATCATTATGGACCGTCGTCATTCGGTGCACGGTTTGACGACAGCCGCAGGAATATGGGTTTCGGCGGGAATCGGAATGACGGTCGCCGCCGGGATGTATGCGTTGGCGGGCGTGGCGACGCTGCTTTCTCTTGTCGGTCTTGAAATCGCGGTTTTCGCTTTTCGTCGTCCTACCGAGGATGAGCTTAATCCAAAATCTAAAAATGCTGATAAGACGCGTTAGGGGCTTCAGATGTTTTCTGTCGTTTTGGTAAGGCCTGAAATTCCCCACAATACTGGCGCGATCGGACGGCTTTGTGTCGGGCTCGGCGTTCCTTTGAACCTGATCCGTCCACTTGGGTTTCGTTTAGACGAGAAGTCAATCGAAAGGGCGGGGCTTGATTATTGGAAAAATCTTGATCTTCGCATTCATGATACGTGGGATGATTATCTTCGGGTTGAAAATCCAAATCGGTTTTTTATGCTTTCTACCCGCGGCGAGCGTTCGTTGTACGAGTGTGAATTTCGCGAAGGGGATGCCCTTGTGTTCGGTAACGAGAGTTCGGGTCTGCCGCGTGATTTCTATTCGAAATACAAGGATCGTCTTTTTAAAATTCCCATGCCGGGCGAATACGCCCGTTCGATAAATCTGGCAAACGCGGCTTCAATCTCAGCGTACGAATGTTATCGGCAGATTTCGGCAAAAAATTAACGCCGAGGGGTTGATCCTTCGGCGTCGAAGACATAGGTCATATGTTCGAGCGGTTGACGAAGTAAACCGCGCCTATCATGCAAAGAAGCGCCCATAGATAGTCCCATCGCCATTTCTCGCCCATGAAAATTATCAGAAAGGGTATAAAGACGCTGACCGTCACCACCTCCTGAATGATTTTCAGCTGCGCGACGTTAAGGCCGGAGGATGTGCCGAGCCTGTTGGCCGGGATTGCGATCATATATTCGACGAGCGCGATGAGCCAGCTTATGAGAATGATCGCAATAAGCGGCCAGCTCGAGGATCCCGGCTTATGCGCTTTAAGGTGCCAGTACCATGCAAAGGTCATGAAAAGATTGCTGGCTACAAGCATTGCGACGGTCAGTATGACACCGGAGTGGCGGGCGATAAAAGACATATGAGTTTTCCTCTTGGTGGGATGCCGATCGAAGTTCAGGCTTTTCGCATATTATATCATTTCTGCATTTGCCTTGTCATACAAGGTGAAGAACTGGAATATCCCCTCCTTCCCCATTTGCTTTTTTTCATTCTGTGCAACAGTAATAACCATAATCTTGTTATTCTTCATTTCTTGTCGTGACTGTTCATATCGCGGCGGATGTTGCTGCAACCGTGCTCACCTTTTGATATGGGCGATTTGCGCGTCCTTGCGACCGCTCGACGTACACAAGTACGTCTTCGG
>JAGCJE010000216.1 GCA_017648225.1 Kiritimatiellia bacterium
CCGCGCCTGGGCGCGATCCTTTGCTTTAGTGGCGGTCTTGCCGGTCATGTCTGCGTCGTCGAAGAAATCATCGACGAAAACACGATCAGGACGTCAGATTCAAATTATTCATCCGATTACTTCACGACATACGTCCGGCATCGTGAATATGGCTGGCAGTGGGCGGGATCGTCCCTGACGTATCAGGGCTGCATATATACAGGCGAATGGTTCGATAAAAAGAAAATGTTGTTATATATGGCAGCACGTAAAAGAAAAAGGAAGGTGGTAGGGCATGGCATATCCCGCATCTATACCGGCTGATTATACCGTTATAAACGAATATAACGCGTTTATAAAGCCGTCAACGGTGCATCTGAAGGATAACCGCGTATTCTATTATTACGCGAAATATCTTCTTGAGGAAGCATTCAGCGTATTCGATTTCAACGGTTTGCCGGATGAATGGAATTATGACTTCTTCAGATATTGTCTGTTCGTATTCGGCAGCGTTGCGGTATTCAATACCGATAAATACGGCGTAATCTTTATGAACGGCGTACCGTTCGGGCGCGGTCTGTATTATCAGCCTACGCATTACGTGATCACGAATCCGCTTCTGAAGGGCATCACGCGTCCCGAAATCGGTACAGAATGCGAAATCATCCGTATGCAGCCGAATTATTCCGGAATCGGCGATATCGTCAGTTATTACGCGTCTATGCTTGCGCTTACGACAGAATCAGCCGTATCGAACTTACAAAATACAAAACTTGCATACGTATTCATGGCGAAGGACAAAGCGCAGGCGCAGTCTTTCCGTAAAATGTTCGATAATATCAATTCAGGTGAACCGGCTGCGTTTGCAGATGAAAAACTGTTCGACGCAGAAGGGAATCCGCGCTGGATGATGTTTAATCAGGATTTGAAGAATACATATATCACGCCGGAAATTATGTCCGATCTGCACAGATGGAAAAATTTATTTCTGACGGATATCGGTATCCCGAACGCGAACTTCGAAAAATCAGAACGCCTGATAACGAACGAAGTAAACGCGAACAATACTGAAACGATGTCAAAGGCTAAATTGTGGCTTGACGAAATCAGGCGTTGTCTTGACCGCGTAAATAATATGTTCGGTCTTGATCTGTCGGTTGAATTGCGGTATCCAGCGATAAATCCGACGGATATGAATCCGGGGGTGATGGCTGATGAATAGTTATATTTCTATCGTCGGGATGTACAATTATGCGCCGGATTTGTTCGACGATCTGCAGCTTCCGTATGGCGCGGTTCACGCGCTGGCCGTCGAACGTATACTTCTTAAATGCGCGGACATGGAACTGTTATACCCGGACGCTGCATTCATGAAGGCGACGATCGGATTCTGGTCTGAAGCATACGCCGATACCTTTCAGAAGATGTTCGATACGACGACGCTTGAATATAACCCGATATGGAATAAGGACGGCGTATATACGGAATCCATGAATACGACCGGCACGGATCAGAATATAAACAGCGTTAAAGGATTCAATTCTGACGCCTGGGCAGAAGCCGTAAAGAATAACGGTAATTCATCCGGCACGCTTACAAGAACCCGGCAGGAACATGGTAATATAGGCGTTACAACGACGCAGCAGATGATTAAAGAAGAACGCGAAGTTTCAACCTTTAACTTCTATGATTATCTTGCTGATCGCTTTAAGGAAGAATTCTGTATCATGATATACTGAAAAGGGGTGATTCTATGGTTTGGACACAATATCCGTATACAAATTTCCATGACATGAATATGGATTGGATTCTTCAGCAGTTAAAAACGATCACAAATGATATTAACGCGCTGAATGAATGGAAGGAATACAGAACAGAGCGGGACGCATGGCTTGACGAATCGATCGCCGATCTGAACAACAAATACGCCGATCTGATGCTTCTGTATAATTCGTTCGTTGATACGGTGAACGCGAAGTTTGATCTTCTGTCGAAGGAAATCACGGATCAGGTCGACGCGCTTGAACTTCGTATCACAAGACAGGTCGACGATCTTGAAGCACGCGTTACAGCACAGGTAAACGCGCTTGAACGTGAACTTCGCGCCGAAATGACGGCATTCAGAACGTCGGTCGACGCCTTGCTGGGCGTATACAATACGCGGATCATCGCGGTCGAACAGGGTCTGATCGAAGTAGAAAATCAAATTCCTAATATGATGAATATCGTCGATCCGTACACCGGCGAAACGAATAGTATTGTTAATGTTATCTATGAGATCGTCAACAGGACGAAGGTAAATGCGCTGACGGCTGACGCTTATGATACGGCAGCACTGACGGCTACAGCATATGACGCGCTGGCACTGTCCGCGTATGAATATGACTTCAACGGTGCGGATTATATCGGCGCTTAAAGAAAGGGGTATATTGAAATGTCACATTCTAACAGTACAACGAATTACAATCTTCCGCAGTTTGTCGGCACTGATACACCGGGATGGCTGACGGACGTAAACAGCGCATTCGCAGATATCGATACGCAGATTCACAACCGCGAAACAGCGATCGCGACGAACGCGAACGATATCAGCAGTCTTGCGGGCAGAATGACGACCGCAGAAGCGGGAATCGTCAGCCTTGACGCGGATATCAACGCGCCGTCTGTCGGTCTGGACGCGCGCATGACGACCGCAGAAACGAATATCAGTGATAATACTAATAATATCACGACCAACACGACCGCGATCGGTAATCTGTCTACGACCGTCACCGGGATCAGCGCGAAAATGCCGGTGATCGTTACGATCACGCTTAACGCGGTCGATTGGGACGGCGTGACCGGCGAATATTCGATCGCCGATGCTGCGGTTAAGGCTACAAGCATCATCTTTATCGGTCTTGCGGAAAATCCGACGAACGCGATGATCGATGACTGGAACAATGCTTCGATCGTTCCGGGCGCGGTGACGGCAGGAACCGGCTTCACGATCAAGGCTTACGGAACGATCCCGTCAAACGATATTGACGCGGTCTATGTACGCATGGAGGGCTAACCATGGCAGTGATTTTTGTAAAAGGTTCGGGCGGTTCACAAGCCGCAGCCGGAATGACGTTTATCGAAGGCGTAAAAGCCGATTACGTGTCCGGGTCGGTCACGAAATCAATGACAATTACAGCGCTTATGAATACGCTCGTCACGGTCGTTTTCGGTCGTTCGAATCGTAATACGTCCGACACGATCACATGGACGATCAAAAAGAACGGAAGCACGATCCAGACGTTCACCGCTTCGACCGGCGGTCTGAAAATGACAGCGCGTGAATATACGCTGGACGCTGGCGATACGCTCACCGTACAGGGATCGGGCGCAGGTTACAGCGGATATCATAACGCATTCGTCGCAGAAGGGATCGACAGCATCGCAGCGTAAGCCGGCGATATGGTAAAGAAGGCGAACAGCCTTCTTTTTTTTTATACGCCTGGCATCGGGCAGCACGCAGGACGCCTGGCGAAGCCGGAAGGAACGGATCGGCACA
>JAGCJE010000037.1 GCA_017648225.1 Kiritimatiellia bacterium
CCTCTCGACGAGGAGACGCGTTCCCAGGCGGCGCTCGCCGTCGAAGACTCGGCGGTATGCATTATCGTCGTCGATGCGCGCGAGGGCATTACGCCCCTTGACGCCGAGGTCATCAAGCGCGTGAGAGAGTCGGGCGTTCCCTGCATGATCGCCGCGAACAAGTGCGATACCGCCGACGAGGATTGGCGCGCCCACGAGTACGACCGCTTCGGTCTTGAGGTCTTCCCCGTCTCGGCGGAACATTCCCGCGGCGTCGATACGCTCTTAAAGCGCGTAGTCGAAGTTCTTCCGAAGGTCGATGAGGCCGAGGAGGCTGCGAAACGACCTCTTCGCGTCGCCATCGTAGGCCGCCCCAACGCGGGCAAGAGCTCCTACGTCAACCGTCTTCTAAAAGCGCCGCGCGTAATCGTATCGGAAATTCCCGGTACGACGCGCGACGCAGTCGAGGTTCCGTTCACCATCGGCTCCGGCCCTGAGGCGCGGCGTTACATGCTCGTCGATACGGCGGGCATGAAACCCCATACCAAGATGTCGAAAACATCGGTCGATAACTTTTCGCTTTTCCGCTCGGAACAGGCGATCGAGGAGGCGGACGTTGTACTTCTCGTGATGGATCCGATCATGGGTCCGACGCTGCAGGATAAGCGCATCGCCGGGAAAATCCTCGACGCCAACCGCAGTTGCGTCGTCCTTATGAACAAATGGGATCTTGCGCAGGAGCAGGGGATTACGGAGACGAAGGCGACGGAGGCTCTTCGCTCGATGATGCCGTTCCTCAATTTCGCGCCCGTCGTCTATTGCTCGAACAAGTCTGGCTACAACATCCGCCGCACCGTCGAGGCCATCGACCGCGCCGCTGCCTCCGCCTGCGAGCGTATTCCGACGGGAATGCTCAACAATGTCCTCGTCAAGGCGACGAAGAAGACGCTTTCTCCGATGATGAAGGGCAAGCGCCTTAAAATCTACTATGCGCTCCAGGTTTCAACGAACCCCCAGACGATACGTCTTTTCGTGAACGATCCGAAGCTTGTTACTCCCGCGTATTTAAGTTATCTCGAGAAGAACATCCGCGCGCGTTTCGGTCTCGAAGGGGCTCCATTGAGGATGTTCCTCAAGGCCCGCGAGAGAAAGTCTTCGTGAGATCAATGATTCAAGGATATACCCATGGAACGCTTTGAATTGGAAGAAGCCCTTCAGGAAGAAATCCGCACAGGAGTTTTCGGCGAAGGCTTTATGAAGATTGTCCAGTCGGTGAGGCGCAACGGCAAGGCGTTTAAGATAGCGATGCGCCCTGTCGTCATCGGCGGCAGAAAACTTTTTCAGGCCGAAATGACGGACGACGGTCAGGTCCGCGTCAAGAATTTCGAGCCGGACGACGCGCGCGACGGACTCGAGGAGATTATCGCCCAGCGCGGCGCTCGAGATCTCCACATGATGACTGCGAAAGGCGATCTTCACGTCCGCGTCACGAAAAAGGGGCGCGTTCTCGTTTCGCGCTCGGGCGCGATGGACCGCGAAGTCGTGGTAAAGCCCCACGACCGCGTCAAGAAGCTACCGCTTACGAGTTTCGAGTCGGCCTCGCTTTTGAGAACTATCGGCTTAAGCGACGGCTCCGGCAATATCCGCGCGTCGATGCGCGGCAAATACGATCAGGTCAACGAGTTTTTGAAAGTCGTCGCCGAGACGCTTTCAGACGCGACCGAGGCGGACAAAGCCAAAACGTTTACCGTAATCGACTGCGGCTGCGGCAAAGCGTATTTGACAATAAGCCTTTATCCTTATCTTACCGAAGTCTTGGGCTTCAGCGACGTTAGAATAGTTGGAGTCGACCGCCGCAACGACGTTATAAGCGCGGCGAAGGAGATGGCAAAGCGTCTCGATCTCGCCGGCAAGGTGATCTTTGTCGAAAGCGATCTCGAGAAATTCAACCCCGCCGATGTTCTCGCTCCCGGTGCGGCGGAGCGTCCCGAAATCGATCTGGTGGTTTCGCTCCATGCGTGCGATACGGCGACTGACGAGGCTCTCGCGAAAGGCGTTGAATGGAAGACCCGTTATATTCTTTCGGCTCCCTGCTGCCAGCATGAACTCCAGAAGGTGCTCGACGATAAGGGCGCGTTTGCAGGTCTCATGCGCCAGTCGATTCTGCGCGAGAGACTTTGCGATATCCTGACCGATTCCTTCCGCGCGCAGATTCTGCGC
>JAGCJE010000217.1 GCA_017648225.1 Kiritimatiellia bacterium
AGCTTATCGGAAGTATCGTAGTCGGTCGAAACGGTCTCGGGGTTGCAGTTGACGATAATCGTCTCGTAACCCATCTTGCGCATCGCCATCGCCGCGTGACAGCAGCAGTAGTCGAACTCGATACCCTGGCCGATGCGGTTCGGGCCGCCGCCGAGAATCATAACCTTCTTGGGATTATCGGTTACCGCGACTTCGCTCTTCTCGCCGTTGTAGGACGAATAATAATAAGCCTGGTCCTCGACGCCCGAAACGGGGACCTTATGCCACGTCTCGACGCAGCCGAGCTTTACGCGCTGAGCGCGGATATCCTTCTCGGGTACTCCGAGAAGCTGCGAAAGATACTTATCGGAGAAGCCGTCCTTCTTGGCCTTAACGAGCATTTCATCGGGAAGGAGCGAGCCCTTATAAGCGAGAATCTGCTCTTCTTCTGCGACGAGTTCGCGCATCTCGTTAACGAAATGGCCCTTAACGCCAGTGCGGGCGAAAATCTGCTCGTTCGTCGCGCCCTTGCGGAGAGCCTCGTACATCTGGAAGTGGCGCTCGGAGTTAGGTACTGCGAGCATATTAAGAAGCTCGTCGAGAGTCTTCTCGTTGAAATCCTTAGCGAAACCGAGACCAGCGCGGCCGCGCTCAAGAGCGCGGATCGCCTTCTGGAAAGTCTCCTTATAAGTCTTACCGATCGACATTACCTCGCCGACAGCCTTCATCTGAGTACCGAGATGATCCTCTACGGCGCGGAACTTCTCGAACGCCCAACGGGCGAACTTAAGAACGATATAATCGCCCGAAGGAGTATACTTATCGAGGCTACCATCGCGCCAGTAAGGAATCTCGTCGAGCGTGTAGCCCGCGGCGAGCTTAGCCGAAATAAGCGCGATCGGGAAGCCCGTCGCCTTCGAAGCGAGCGCCGAAGAGCGCGAAGTGCGAGGATTAATCTCGATAATAACTACGCGGCCCGTCTTAGGATCGTGGGCCCACTGAACGTTGCAGCCACCGATGACGCCGATCGATTCGACGATCTTAAAGGCGTCGCGTTTGAGCTTTTCTTCAAGCTCCTTGGAAATCGTAAGGAAAGGCGCCGCGCAGAAGCTGTCGCCCGTATGAACGCCGACCGCGTCGATATTCTCGATAAAGCATACGGCGATCATCTGATTCTTGGCATCGCGGACAACCTCGACCTCGAGCTCCTCCCAGTTAAGAATCGACTCTTCGATAAGGCACTGGGTCGTAAGCGACGCGTCGAGACCGCGCGCGCAGATCGTGCGAAGCTCCTCGACGTTGTAGCAGAATCCGCCGCCCGAGCCGCCCATCGTGTAGGCGGGGCGCACGACTACGGGGTAGCCGATCTTATTCTCGACGAGATCAACGGCCTCCTCGACCGTGTGAACGATACCCGAGCGGGGAGTCTCAATACCGAGGCGCTCCATCGTCGCCTTAAATACTTCGCGGTCTTCGCCGCGCTCAATCGCGTCGAGATTAACGCCGATTACCTTTACTCCGTACTTGTCGAGAATACCCTTCTTCGCGAGCTCCATCGAAAGGTTAAGACCCGTCTGACCGCCTAAGTTAGGCAAAATCGCGTCAGGGCGCTCTTTTTCGATAATTTGCTCTAAACGCGCTTCGTTTAAAGGCTCGATATACGTCGCGTCGGCCATAACCGGATCGGTCATAATCGTCGCGGGGTTGGAGTTTACGAGAACTACCTTGTAACCACAAGCTCTTAAAGCTTTACAAGCCTGGGTACCGGAAT
>JAGCJE010000218.1 GCA_017648225.1 Kiritimatiellia bacterium
AGAATCCGGATACCCTACACTCAGTCTATCCGGAGAAATATTCTTTATGTCGACAACGCCGCGAACCCGTTCGCCCGAGACGTATGTGCTCATATCCATCTTGATATCGACGCTGATTTCAGAAATTTTCTTTCTTTGGGCAACGGCCGAAACCGCCAGGAAAGAAAGCGCCGTAAGCGCAAGCAGTTTACACTTCATAATAGTTCCTCCAATCCGTCATACCCGGGCTCAACCCCGTCCGGAAGTTTAGCCAGCCATTGAGCGTGGGTGAAATCGTGGCACATGTGGGTCAGATACGCCTTTTTCGGCGAAATCTTTTCAAGAAAATAAAGCGCCCTCGCGAGAGAAAGATGCGTGGCGTGTTCACGCTCCCTCAAGCAGTTTAAAACCATGACGTCGACGCCCTTGAGGCGCTCTATCTCCGCTTCGCCGATATCATGACAGTCTGAAATATAGGCAAGACGCTTCAATCCGTCCGAGATGATATAACCGCAACACGGAAAACCATGTTCCACGCGAACCGTCTCAACCCTAAGACCGCAAACTTCGAAGGGTTTTGAATTGTCGACAAATTCTATCTGTGGCCGATAAAGCCCGTTCGTTCCGCCCTTCGCCGAAATATAGGGGAAGATACGACGCATCGCATCTATCGTTTCGGGCAGGGCATAGCAGTTCATCGGCTTTCCGATGATGCGCGAAACGCGCCCGAACGCGCCCGGAGAATCAGGATCGCAATCAACTCGAGTACCGTTTATCGTATTGAAGCGGCGCACGTCGTCAAAGCCGGCGACATGGTCGATATGGGCATGAGTGAGAAGTACGGCATCAACCTTGTTAATTCCGTATTGAATACACGCTTCACGCATTTCAGGCGGCGTATCGATCAAAAACGCGCCCTCGTCAGACGAGACATAAGCGCCGCAACGGCGGCGCTTATCGCGGGGGTCGGAGGATGTGCAGACCGGGCACGAGCACCCGATCTGCGGGACACCTACCGACGTTCCCGTACCGAGAAACCTGAACTTAAAGCTCAAGCTCCCTTCTTCTCCGGCATTTTGCCGGTCTTGAAGTACTGTTCAATCTCTTCGAGCGTACGGCCCTTTGTTTCAGGGAGGAAGAACGCCGCCGTGATGAAGTAGATGACGGTGAATCCGGCGAGGCAGAAGAACACGGGGGCATAACCCCAGGCGCCGGTCCAGAGCGGGAAAACCGACGCGATCGTCGCGGAAACGCCTTGGTTGATGATCATCGCGATCGACATGCCGGTGGCGCGGATGCGCGTAGGCATAAGCTCGGAAAGAGCGAGCCATACGCAGACGCCGGGACCGACGGCGTAGAAGGCGATGAACATGAAGAAGAATACCGTAGCGATAATACCGGTCACAAAGCTCGCCGCGACGAGGCCGGACTTGATCGCGAGGAACACGCCGCCGACGCCCGAAAGGCCGATGATAATACCGGACGTGCCGAGCTTCAGGAGGAACTTGCGGCCCTTCTTGTCAACAAGAGCGCAGGCGATGATCGTCATAAAGACATTGACGAGTTTGATGGCGAGATCGCTGAAGTTGGCGAAGACGCCCGTCATGCCGGTTTCCTTGAAAATGCTGACGGTATAGTTGAGAACCGAGTTGATGCCCGTCGTCTGATTGCTAGCGAGAATGATAACCGCGAGGCAGAACGGATAAATATACTTGCGCTGGAAGAGGCTGTCACCCTTCGAGGCCTGGGCGACGGCAGCCTTTTCGGCTTCGGCGGCGGCATCGGCGGCAAGCATCTCGTCCAAAATAACCTTGGCCTTTTCTTCGCCGTTGTTGGCGGAGAGAGAAGCGAGCGCCTCCTCTTTGCGACCCTTCTTATAAAGCCAGCGGGGCGATTCCTTAAGCTTGAACGCGCCAAGGAACAAAATGAGACCAGGAACGGCGGAGCACCAGAAAATGGTCTGCCAGGCCTTAATCCAGGATGACGTCTGCTCGGGAGTTACGGCCGCTCTGCCAACCTTCTTAACAACCTCGTCAGAGTCGCCGACCAGGCCGGTGACCACAAGACCGATAACGGCCGCGAACGCGAGACCGATCGTCAAAAGAAGCTGGAACATGCCCGTACCCTTGCCGCGGGAATCGGAGTCGAGACACTCGGCGAGATACATGGGAACGACGACGCCTACGAGACCTGCGGAAGCACCCTGGAGCGTACGACCCAACGTAAGGAGGATGAAATTACCGCCTTCGAAAAGTCCGGACGCGCAGATCACGGGAATGGAAATAAAGAAACAGAAAGCCGAGGCGATGATAATCTTCTTTCTACCGAGCCATTCTGCCAAAGAACCTGCAAAAAGCGACGAAAGAACAGATCCCCAAAGTACGGCGCCCACGACAATACCAAGTTGAACTTTAGTATAATTCGCGGTATTCTCGATATACGGCAGAGCCGCCGCGATAACGCCTACGTCGATGCCGTAGATAAGCCCGCCGAGACCGGACATGATTAAAAGATACTTCGCGTACCGGCGAACGCTCGCCGGCAATGTTGCTGATTTGTCGCTCATGATTAATTCCTTAAGTAAGGTTTATATTTCCGTAATTATAACAAATTATTCAGAAACTGAAAAGTCGACACCGGCGCTGAAGCAATATTCAGGGCCTCGTTCTCAAGAGGCGTCCGGGGTCCAGCCGTTAAAGACGTTCATCGCCTTGTCCGCGCCGTCGCGGAGAATCGACGCGACGGCCTGAACCGACGCCAAGACGACCTTATCGACCGTCGTGCGGGAAGCGGGATCGAACTTGCCCAAGACGTGTCCTATGACGTTCGACTTATCCTTGCCGACGCCGACTTTAAGACGGATGAACGACTGACTTCCCAGGCGCTCGATAATGTTCCTTATCCCGTTGTGGCCGCCGCATGAACCGTTTTTGCGGATTCGTAAGCGCCCGAGGGGTATGTCTATATCATCCTGAACAACGATAAGATCTGCGGGCGTCGCGTTATGATACTTAACGACCGGCGCAACCGAATCGCCGGAGAGATTCATATAAGTCTGCGGCTTTACGAGCAGAACGGGCATCCCCGCAAAAACGCCTTTGGCCATCAGGCACGAAAACGCCTTTTTGGTCTCCCACTCGAGCCCGAGCTCCGCGGCGATCGCATCAACCACCTCAAAACCAACCGAGTGCGGAGTATTTGCATACTGCGCACCCGGGTTGCCTAATCCTACGATTACTTTCACTTATTCGTGATTGAATAAATCGTTG
>JAGCJE010000219.1 GCA_017648225.1 Kiritimatiellia bacterium
GAATGCCTCGAGGGATTACAACGGGGGTTTAAAAGCGATTCCCACGAATGTTCCCGGAATCGAGATTCACGAATGGTGGCCCAACCTCGCTGGCTGCGCAGAGCTTTATTCGATCATCCGCACGATGACGCATCGCCAGTTCGGCCATGAGACCGCGGCGTATTTGATGCAGACGGGACGTCTCCCGGGCGGCGGCGAGGTTTTCCCCGCGCTTGGAACAGTTGTCGCCGAAGCGAAGCGTTCTGAGTACAGGGGAGATCTTCCCCCGTCTGTCGTTTTAACGCGGCCTAAAGGACGCTTCAGCGAAGTAGGCTTTCTCGGTGTAAACGCGGCGCCTCTCGTGACCGGCGGTAATCCCAACGCCCAGCGGTTCGCGGTCGACGGCATTGTTCCTCCCGAAGGGCTTAGCGCTCAGCGCGTCAAGGAGCGCTTTGAACTTTTAAACGAGTTGGATTTATGGAGCTCGGAGGATCGCGCTAACGCGTCCATGGCGGCGGCGTTTGATAATGCCGGCGTCGAGGCGAGGCGCATAGCCGAGGGTGACGCGGCGAAGGTTTTCGCCCTTGATAACGAGAGCGCGAGTCTGCGCGACGCTTACGGTCGCAACAGTGTAGCGCAATCGCTTCTGACGGCTCGCAGGCTTGTGGAATACGGCGTACCGTATGTTACGGTAAATCTTTCGGGATGGGATTCTCATAAGCGCCACTTCGAGACGATGAAGAGAAAGAGCTTAGAGCTTGATATGGCGCTTGCGACGCTATTGAAGGATTTGAAGAGCAAGGGTCTTCTTGATTCAACTATCGTGTGGATGGGCGGAGAGTTCGGGCGTACGCCAAAGATCGGCTGGGAGGCCCCGTGGAACGGCGGGCGCAATCATTACGCCACGTGCTTTTCGGCGCTTGTGGCTGGAGGCGGTTTTAAGGGCGGATGTGTTGTCGGTAAATCGGATGAGACGGCTAGTAAACCTGTTGAACGCCCGGTTTCACCCCAGGATTTCATCGGCAGCATTTACGAGCGCTGCGGTATCGATCCCGAAGGACTGTTGCCGAACAATGTAGGTAAAAAGCTTCCCATTCTGCCGCCATCGACGGGGGAAGGTCGGCTTAAGGAGATTTACGCATGAAGGTTAAGTTGTTATCGGCGCTCGCCGCAATAATCGCGCTGACCGGATTCGCCGCAGATCCGTACGTCGGCTATATTTATCCGTCGGGTATAGAGGCGGGAGAGACCAACAGTTTTATTATCGGCGGACAGAATTTGAATAAGCTACGCGGAATTCATTTCGGCGGCGATTCGCTTCATGTGGTTAAGGTTGAGAGCGTTCCGAGATTTTCGCCTCCGCCTGGGAAGCAGCGCCGCCATTTGACGAAGTGGCTGGACGCGATAGCGAAGGGTAACAGGGAGGAGCCACCGAAGCCCGACGATCCTAATATAACCGAGTGGCGCTCCAATTCGTGGTGGCGCGCGCTCGGGAATCTTGACCCGCTTAAAATATCGATTGTGGAGCATTATCTGTATGTGCCGCGCAATTCGCTTCAGGACGCACCCTCGCTTCGTCAGATGTGTATCGTTACTCTCGCTGCGGACGCTAACGCTACTTTAGGTAGATTCGATTTTTCCGTTTGGAACGACGGCGGGATTTCAGCTCCGCGTCCGTTCACGGTAACCGCGGCGCCGAGAGTCGCCGAGCCGCTTTTTAGCCCCGAACACCGCCGATGCCCTGCGACGAACGTTGTTGATGTATCCAATTCAGCGGTGGTTCTGGACGGCCAGATAATGCCGGGCGAGACGGATGCGTTCAGGGTTAGGTTTGCAAAGGGCGGCCGCTATTCAATAAAGGTTTCAGCGCGAGAGTTACAGCCTTATGTCGGAGATGCGGTTCCTGGCTTTTTCAATCCTGCCGTCACGGTGAAAACGCTGGACGGAAAGATTGTCGCAAAGTGCGATGATACGGCGAGATTTCGTCCCGATCCCGAGTTTGAATTTACGTCTCCCGATTCAGGCGTCTATGTAATTGAAATTCACGATGTTCTCTATCGC
>JAGCJE010000220.1 GCA_017648225.1 Kiritimatiellia bacterium
ATCGCAGGAGCGATAGTACTCAGGACGACGCTGCGCTTTAGACGACGCTGCGCTTTCGACGACGCTTCGCATTGTACCAGCGCGGGAGCGCTGGTACTCAGGACGACGCTGCGCTCTCGACGACGCTGCGCTTTCGACGACGCTGCGCATAGTACTATCGCGGGAGCAATAGTACTCAGGACGACGCTGCGCTCTCGTTCTCCGTCCTGAGTGACCGCGCTCCTGCGCGGTCACATTAAATAAACCGCTCTACCCGCCTTCTCGGCGATTGGAATTATTGCGGCGTTTAAATCTAAACACGCCTTACGAGATAGCTCTTCGGGGCTATTGCCGCGTGCTATAATCGCGAGCCGGCCTTCATTTATAAGCGGCAGTAAACCACTCGGGGGCGTATAATCATGAGCCATCGAAAATGGTAGCACCTTAATCATACGACCATTAGGATTAGCAGAGAGCGCATCGAAAATCGCTCGTTCACCTGGACTTATAAAACCGCTTATAATCGTAAATTGATCAGCTCTCGCCTTAATACGCCGTACTGCCTCCTCAATACGCTCATTCAATGTTCGACGCGATACCCTAAGAGCTATCATCTCTCGATTTTCGTTTAGTAGCTCTATAGTTCCAACTCCGCGCCAAAATTCACCGCCGTCAAGCCTAAAACTCTCTAATGGCTCATGAAGTTTAAGAGCTGTTTTATTTCGATATCTAAGCTCGTATTTAAGCGGATTATAATCAATATACCTATCAACAGCATCTATCATTCTCTCGTTCATACAAATAAGATCATGATAGCCCTGCTGCCATAGCGTTACATCCATAGGATGATCTTGATGAAAAACCTTCGTTGTCCATGATTTGAATCTATTGACGAACGAGCCTAAAACCTTAAGAGGCTCCGATAATCCAGGCGCTAAATAGACTCTAACATGAACATGATCAGGCATTACCACATAGCGCTGAAGCCTCAGCCCCTTAATGCGAGAAAGAGTAAAGCGAATCGACCCATCAACTACTCGCCCAAAATCGTTTAATTCAACTTGAGCGTTATGTATCTTTCCAAACCATGAATGACGCGGCGACGTGACGATAGTAATAAAAAGCGACGCTCCTCGTGAATAATCATATCCACGAAAGCGCTTATAATGTGCTATCTCTTTATTTTTATCTGTCACGGTATTAATCTCGTGGGGGACAGGCCCCTCGTTATCTTAGTTGAAGTCGAAAGTCCAAGTCGAACAATGGATGTTTAAACATCTACTGTTCGACTTCGACTTCAAACTTCGACTATCTCGCAATTATCATTGTTTCTTGCGCACAGGCTCCAAAATCCAACGCTTGTTGTACCAGAACCAATGTTCGGGATGAAGACGGATTTTCTCGTCGATAAGAGCCATTGCCTCCTTCGTAAGACGGGCGGCCTCGGCTTTCTTATCCTCCGCGTCAGGATCGGGACGCAAAGTTCCGAGATGATCGAAAACGTGCTTTCCGTTTTCACGGCGCATGACCGCGACGACGATCGGCGAGCCGCATTTAACCGCGAACATCGCCCCGCCGCGCGAAACGTTGGCCTTCCCGCCGAGAAAATCGACCTCGACGTCGGGCTCCTTGACCCGCAGATCGGGCAGAATCGCGAACGCCCGGCCCTCCTCGAGCTTTTTCTTGATTTCTACGAGCGTCCGCGCGCTGCCGCGCTCGACGACATCTATATCGCCGTACTGGCGCTTCATCCACGCGTCGATCTTGGGATTACGCTGCTTCGCCGCGATCGCGAAAAGCGGGAGCCCGTACTTGGCCATAGACCACGCGGCCATATACCAGTTCCCGGAGTGAGGAACCATGATGACAACTCCCCTGCCTTCGTCGACGTACGACTGGAGACGGTCCTTGTAGAGCTGACCGTCGACGACGTGCCGGTCCATCCATTTCTTCGAAAGTCTCGGAGCGCGGATCATCTCGACTCCGGACTGAAGGATATTGGCGAAACTGCGGAAGGCAATGCGATTAAGCTCCTTCTCGCTCTTGTCGGGGAAAACGCCCTTCAGCCTCGCCATCGTGCGCCTGCTTCGGAGTTTGAATACTCTGACCGCCGTCCATGCGAAAAAAGCGGCGATTCCCATCGCGACGCGATAAGGGATCAGATTCGCGAATCCGCAAAAGAACCTGAGAAGACAATACTCGAAATTTACGGTAAAGGCGCTTTTTTTAGCCATATCATTCAAGCTCTGCGAGCTTTTCGCAAGCATTCTCTATCGCCTTGCAGACTGCACGCGAAGTTATGGTCGCCGCCGTTATCGCCTCTATCTCGCCGCCGTCCTTTTTAACCTTGAGCGAACGGGCCGAACGGTTTTCGAACTGGGATGAAAACGCGGGCGAATCAAGCTTCGAGCCCAAGCCCGGGGTCTCGGAGGCGATAAGCTTTTTATAGCATACTACGGTTTTGCGGTCGGCCTTGAACCCGACCATGAGAACGATGTCGCCGCCGTACCCTCCGGAATCCTTCCCTTCGACGGCATATCCGAGAATTCCGCCAGAGGCGTCCATGCCGACGAAAACGGGGCCGGACTTCACTGTTTTTGCAATCCCTCCGG